>JBDQID010000076.1:0-6811 GCA_040264515.1 Chlamydiales bacterium | reverse complement strand
TATGGCACTTTTTGAAACTTTCGGTCGTACACTATAGAAGACTCTTGGGTACAAAAGCATTGACAAGCATCCCTGCTCTTTTAAGGTTCCAACTCAAGCAATCCTTTTTGGGATTTTGTCTCTGGTTTGATCAAGGATCCAACTCCTCAACAAAAATTCCGTTCTTTCCGTTGGAGTTTCCTGAAAATTGAGCGTAAAGGCTCTCAGCACCAGGAGTCTCCTGGTTGACGCCTTCTAATACCGGTGCACTGTTCGAAAGAACATGATTCCACTCTAAAAGCTCACTATGTGAGAAATAAATAGCATCCGCGTTGATTCCACCAGTCTCCAAGAACCAATCTCCACCAAGTGCAGCACGTCCCGTGTGATCGGTAGAAGCTGCAACCTGCGCCCCACTCAAAGACTCAATCTCCGTAATAAGATCTAAGCCGTCCTGTGTTTCAGAAAGATTACAAGAAAGAAGGTCAATGCGACCGTCATCTTGGAGCAAATCACCAATATCGCTCCAAAATTGGCGCTGTTCGTTGCTTTGTGTTAAACTGTCTTTGGAAATTTTGAGATCGTTAGAGAGTAGAAAGTTGCCAGCACTACCGTGATTAACAAAGCCAATCGATGCCGCCTCTTCGTTTCCCAGCTTTTGGGAAATAAAATCTGGTAGTTGCTCAAAAGATGTCGTTTCAGAGTCATAGTAAATAACTAGTACGTCTTCTCTGGCAGCTTCCAAAAGGAGAGTTGTATCGCTTAAATTCGATGCAATGACAAGAACATGTCTATTTTTTTCTACCTCTGCCCCAGAAGAACCTATACCTATAAAGTCCACTAGACCACTATCAATAGCGTCTAGCGCCTTACCCTCAACTTGCATCTCTTCTTCGTATGAATATGAATCGAGAGCTACTAGTTCACTTACAAATGATGCGTCTAAAACAACTCTTTCTTCAAGAGCTATTATATTAAACCGCACTAAGTGTCCCTTTTTTTGTTTATTGCCTATCACACTAATTATGGTATTATATACCAATTGACATATAAATATCAATTAAATATTTTAATTTACACTAACTAAACAAACTCGTTGTTTTATATAAACAAACTCGGGGGTCACACAGCTTTTGGGGTCAGGCTTTTGGCTTTGGTTGTGGGGTCAGGCTTTGGCTTTTGGGGTCAAGGCTTTTGTTTTGGGGTCAGGCTTGGCTTTGGGCTTTTGGGGTTTTAGCATCAACTCCTTATTTGAAAGGTGAATAGCTAAGCCCTGCTTCGCTTATTACTCAATGTCTAGTTGATCAAAAGATGCGAATGCTCTACCATTCTATCCACCTATTCGAATCTATTAGATAGGCGAACTAGATTGTAAATTAAACAGATAAATTGAGTGTGAAACATGGCAAAACTTTACTTTAGACACGGCGCTGTTGGAAGTGCAAAAACTCTAAACCTCCTAGCTGTAGCACATAACTACAGACAGCAGGGGAAATTTGCTGTTCTTGTTAAACCGTCTCTTGATGACCGTTTTGGGAAGAAATCGATTCGCTCACGCGCAGGCCTAGAAGCTGAGGCCGATGTTCTCGTCGAAGAAGGCACTGACCTCCTCACGATTAACTTCGAAGGCGTACATTGCATTCTTGTCGATGAAGTTCAATTTATTTACCCTCATATCATCGATCAACTGCGTCGAATTACCATAGAACAAGACATTCCAGTCATCTGCTACGGCCTCCGTACCGACTTTCGCTCTCATCTCTTCGAAGGCTCTAAACGGTTGATTGAGGTTGCAGATTCCATAGAAGAAGTTAAATCAACTTGTTTCTATTGTAATCATAAAGCTATCATGAACTTGAAATATGTTAATGATGTAGCTACCGTCGAAGGTCCTGTAGTTGACCTAGGCTCTGAAGAGAAATATCATCCAGCTTGCTATAAGTGTTACGAAGCAGAGCTCACAAAAGCGAAACAGACCCCACTGGCAAAACCTCAAGAAGAACTAGCCGGAGTCTAAATCTGAATATTTATTACTGCTATCCTCTAAAGCTTCACTTCTACTCAGGCATGACAATCCAAGTGATGCGCGATTATAAACATCTGTGTAAACATAAACATCAGGTGTTTCTTTACGGAACTCACGACTCTGATGATCACTTTAATCAGATTCAAACTTATACAGAAGATAGCGGTATAAATATCCTACAACGCCGTGGCTCCACACGATGGAATCGTAATTTATTACGAGGTAATCTCTTCTATAAGATGCTCAAAGACCGCTCTCACAAAGTGGTTATTACCCGTAATTATAACAAGATGAAAGAAGCGTTAGCTTTAAAGCCTCTATTGGGTAAGGTGAGCTACTTTCTAGAGCTTCATGAAGACGCATTTCCTCATCTTTTGAAAAGTAAGAAAATGTCATCGGAAACAATAAAAGCTCGCTATGAAAAGCTCTTTGAACAAATCGATGGCCTTATTTTAACAAACTACTCTCAAGAACTTATTCTAAAGCAAGAGTTCAAGGCAGTGCCACCCTACTCCGTTTTACCAAACGGAGTAGAACTCGCGAATTTTAGCCAAGCAACAACACCAAAAGAGTCATCGGATAAATTTGTCCTAACCTACACAGGGCAGTTTACTCAATGGAAAAACTTAGAGCTACTCTTTGCCGCTTTAGCAAAGCTAGATTCGCGCTTTCACCTTAGAATTGCAGGCGGTAAGGGAGATCAAAAAAGTAAAGAGTTGATTGCTCAGTGGGCAGAGAAATACGGTGTTGGATCAAGAGTCGACTATTTGGGTTTTCTCTCTCAAAAAGAGCTTATTAGTAAAGCTCTAGACGGCTCATCAGCCCTTCTTCTCTCTTTAGGTGATAACATGGAATCACGTTATTTCACATCTCCAATGAAACTCTTTGAATACATGGCAACAAAAATACCGATTGTAGCTGTGAACTATCCATCTGTTAACCTCATCAGCGGAACAGAATCTGTCTTCTTAAGCCCAAATGACCCCACAGCCTTTGCCGAAAAAATCAAAGAAGCTGTCTTAGGAAGTGAGGTCAAACAGCGAATTGCCACAATGAACAAAATTGCTGCAAAATATTGTTATACAGTCCGCTCGGAGCGCTTCAATAACTTTCTCACCTCTGCTGTTTAGTATTTAGCTGCATAAGTTCTTTAGGTAAATTTCCAGCTGTGCGAATAAAGTTTATCAGAAAGTAAGCTGAGTGGTTTTTTAGATTTTATTTAAGATCAGACCAACTGTCTGAAAGTGCAATAGTCTGGGGCAACATCCAGGTTATAAGTTAGTTGAGTTTGCAGACTGAAGACCTGCCAGAAAGCACATTAAATCTTACAGATATTCAATTTGCGAAATCTTAACTGTTTTACAACCAGTGTGTTGCTATAGGCTATTGCACTTTCAGGTTGTTGGCCTGATTTTTAATAAACGCTAAAAAACGTTCATAATCGATCTCCAACTTACACAAAAGAATTTTTGCAATGGAGATACTCGCTATCTTTAAATCTATTTTTCTGGATAAATCATAGTTACTTATCAACCATTACCCAAGTGCCGTTCCACTCTTTACCCGGAGGCTTAGCTTTGAGTTTTTCGCATCGCTCGAGATACACAGTAGCACACGGATCTTGTGGATGCAGCTCGAGCGAATTTTGGAAATGTGTGATAGCCGCATCCCAATTACGCTGCTTATATGTAGTAATACCTTTGTTGAACTGCTCGATGACTTCGTGAATATTAGGAAACGTTTGCGGTGTATGATGATCCAAGACTTCGTAAATCGCCACCGGATGGCTCTTCCCTTTCATGACAACACGGTCAATCTCTCTTGTTTGATAATGCCCCTTAAGCTTACTCAGGGTGCTCTCACTAATTAAAATCTCCACACCATACTGCTTACAAGCGCTCTCTAAGCGAGCAGCTAAATTAACCCCGTCACCAATAACAGTATAATCCATGCGTTTTGGTGAGCCAATATTTCCTGAGATCACAGTGTCAGTGTGAAGACCAATAGAATGTTTAATTGGCTTTTTATTTTCTTGTACTCTCTTTTGATTAAAAAGATTGAGCCTATGCATCATTGCAAGCGCAGTACGAACGGCACGATCGGGATCGTCTTGATGCGAGAAGGGGATTCCAAAAAGCGCCATAATAGCATCCCCAATAAACTTATCTAAAATACCACCCTCATCTTGGATACAGTCCACCATGAGCGTAAAATATTCATTAAGAAGGTGCACGGTTTCCTGTGGACCTATATCTTCAGAGAGCGTTGTGAAACTTCTAATATCAGAAAAAAGAATGGTCACAACCCTTAAAGATCCTCCAAGAACATCTTCCTTATCACCAAGAAGCTTATCCGTAAGCGTTGCATCCATATAACGCGAAATCGTTGATTTCATTCGTTTTTCTTTGCTGATATCTTCAAATATCAGCATGGAACCAAGCTTTTTATTAGCACTGGAAATCAGGGGTAAAATGTTGATGTTAACGGAGTGCTTCTCGCTATTTATAAATAGCTCGGCATCGAGCAACTCTTCATGATTATGCTCCTCGCTCGACTTCAAAACTTTCTCTGCAATCCACTTGTTATTGCCAACAAAGAATTTTTGTACTGGTACATTAAGAATATGCTCTGCTTGTTTTAGCTTTAGAATGTGCATAGCAGAGCGATTGCAAGTTGTGATTTTACCGGTCTCATCAATTGTAATCAGGCCGTTAGACATACTCTGCAGCATGCTTTCATTATAGTTTTTAATATTTTGAACATCTTCGAACAGCTTTGCGTTTTCAATGGCAATGGAGATCTGAGATGTAAACGCTGCAAGACGCGCTTCGTCCTCCTCTCCAAATGGACCCCCTCTTTTGTTGAGCACTTGGGTAACACCGATGATCTTTCCGTGCTTATTTCTTACCGGCATACACAGCACAGAGCGTGTAAAGAAACCCGTTTGTCGGTCAAAGGCAGGGTTGAAGCGAAGATCTGCATAGGCGTGCCGAATGTTAACGGTCTTTCCACTCGTAAAAGCAGCCCCCGCAATGCCTAAATGGTTTCCAAAACGGATACAACTCCTCTCTAATCCCTCTCCTAACTCTGCGAAGAGCTCTTTATTTGTCTCGTCATTTAAAAAGAGTGTTGATCGCTCAGCATGAAGCATTTTCGAAATAGTACTTATAATAATTTCTAATAAGGGGGCAAGGTTGAGCTCGGAAGAAACCTTAGTAACAACATCGAGAAATTCAAGCTCTTGTTTTCTTGATTCCTCCATCTCTTTAATAATAAGGTTTTTCTGAATGGCAATGGATGCCTGGTCCGTCATCGCTTCAAGAAGATCTAGGTCACTTTCATTAAAATCTCCGTTGTTCTTATTCAGTATTTGAGAGACCCCAATTAGCTCTCCTTTCGTAGTTCGTATGGGAGTACAAAGGATGTTCCGAGTTTTAAAACCTGTTTTCTTATCGATGTTTTTGTTGAATCGCTCATCTGCGTAAGCGTCGTTGATGATACTACTGTCTCCGTTGGTAAAGACCCAACCCGCAATACCGAGGTTATTCTCGATGCGAATCTCATAAGGCAGAGAGTTCTTTAAAAACCGCGAGTAAAGTTCATCTGTACGCTTATCATTCAAAAAAATGGTGCCTCTTTCAGCACCAATTGTTTTTGTTGTGATTGCTACGAGTTTTTCTAAGGCGTCGTCTAAGCTGTCAGATGAGGCAAGGTCGTTGGAAATATCTAGAAGTATCTGCACAAACTTCAATGTGCGCTTGACTCTATCCCCCTCTGTTTTTAGCTTGTCACTCATGAGTTATCCTCTAACTTTTTTCTTAACATAAGAATTGTGCTTGTAAGTTGTTTGATTTCATTCTTATAGTGGATCTCAGTCTTGTGAGTACTGCTTTCTATAGCAAGATGTGTGCGCTCGAGTTCATCGCGTAGCGAGTTGATCGTTTTTTTAAGCTGATCAATTTCATCGGTAGCAGCCTTTGTTGCTTTGTGGATTTCTCTTCTTCTGTTAAGTACTTCTTTTTCAATCTCGTCTCGGAAATTATTGATTGTTTTTTGGTACTCTCGGATTTCATCCTGAGCCTGGCTTAATGCTTTTTGAGTCTTTTGAGCAGTTTCTAGTTGCTGTTGGTCAACTTCTTCTCGAAGAGCAGTAAGCATTCCTTCGACTAATTCGCCTTCATTGTTCCGTGTGGAGGCGATTGCAAGTTTAATTCTTTCTTCAAAGCTGTCATTTTTTTTCAATTTTCTATTCCCTTCCATTCAATTTCTCTCTTCACTGTTTTACCTCATTGCATATTGGAATTCCATATTATGCAAGTAAAATAAAATTTTAATATGTAAGCTGATGCAGGGTGTAATTAACAGTGAAGATTTTGAGTGGTTTTTAGATTTTATTTAAGATTAGATCAGCGGTCTGAAAGTGCAACAGCTCAAAGCAGTACCCAGGGTATAGGGTAATTAAAATTTCGCAGGCTGAAGGCTTGCAACTTGACGTCACTTAAAATCTTTATTAAAGGCGGTAAACAATGGAAACGGTATTAGGTTTTTTAGGTTGGCTTCCAGAAGAACATGTTTTTTCTCAATGGCTCTATTTAAGGCTTTTAGGCGTTGTGTACTTCGCTGCATTTTTCTCGGAATCAGGACAAATCCGTGGGCTGTGGGGTGAGCGTGGAATTCTTTCCATCAAGAACATGCTGGCACACTCTCCTTATCGTAAACAAACATTTCGGCGCTTCTTCCTCTGCCCATCCGTTTTTTGGCTCGATGCCTCGGATCGTACCCTCGTCTATATGAACCGATTGGCAC
>JBDQID010000075.1:0-6870 GCA_040264515.1 Chlamydiales bacterium | reverse complement strand
CTTCAAGAGCTAAGTAACCCACGCTGCTTTCAAACTTTCTATGCCAAAAACAGACCATTTTTCGAAGCTCTTATCTGCAAGTTTAACGCGACTCATACCATCCAGACAACTCAATCTAAGCTCCGTTTTACAAAAGAGATTACAATCGTTTCCGAGGATAAGCCAGTAGAAGAAATGGCTCTAAATAAGCTTATACTTCCAGCTGAGGCTCGTACTTCAAGCTCTATTGTCGCCTTACTCTCTGAATCTGAGCAACAAATGCTCGCAGCTGAAACAAGAGCTGTCTCCTTAGAAGATGAGTCTGTAAAAGCTATCGTAAGAAAAAGCCTTGAACGCCCTGATCTAGATTCAGGTCCTGTGAAGAAACAATTTGAGCTACTAAAACAAGATTTTCAGCAATACCAAACGGATAAACAGTTACTTACAGAGCAAGGAGCTGCCCTTCTACGCTTTTTGTTACAAGAAAAACAAGTTTTTTTCTCTCAACAAGTAGATACTTTCCAGGACGAGCTTAAAACAACGCTTGATATTGCAGCAAACTTTCATCTGACCTCTCGATTTTCAAAAAAAACCAAACGCCCTTCTTTTGAAAAGCTTCTACAACTATTTAGAAAAGCCGATATAAAAGAGTATCACAAACTCTTTGCTCCCTACTCTTTAGAAGAAATTACATCGATCCATACTCTTATAGCAAAAATCGTTCATACAACGATCACTCTTAAACAAGTGCAAGAAGCTGTAAATAAGATTGAAAAAATATATCTAAGCGGTGATACAGAGCTTGTCAACATATATGAAAGAGCAGAACTGTATGACTTTCTTGTAGCTACACGCCATCCTTACCACGAATACCGTGATAACGATATTCTGCTGCTTGAGTATCATTCCGGATTTACCCTGCGATACGACCAAACAAAAAGTATCTCTGATGCTGAGGGATCTATTGGCTCTACGTTCCAACAGATCTTGATGGGAAAAGGAAAGACAACTGTTATTGCGCCTTTACTTTTAGGCCGTTTTACCAATTGCGGGCAACTTACCTTTTTTTGCACACGCGATGCGTTAATCCCGTCTCAGAAAACTATTCTAGCTAACAAGCTAGAAGCTATTTACGGAAAAAGAATCCTTCAATTTAACTGGCAATGCAACTCGGTCAGTGAATGGATTGAACTGTATAAAAACCTTGAAGGTGCAAAAAAGAATAAACATGTAGTGATTGCTAGCATGATGGACTTCCATCTTCTACGCCTTACATACATTCAAAGCTGTATTACACTTAGTAACATCACAACAAGCCAGAAAAAAACTCTTACGCGCAGTGATTTCAATCTCTTTTTAACTCAATCTTTTCAGAAAAAAACCTTGCAACTGCTATCAAAGGCTCATCTTGTAGCCGATGAAGCTGACTCTCTGTTTAGCAATGAACTGAGCCATAATTTGTCTATCGGAGAGCCTGTTCTAGCGGCACAGAGCAGCTTTGATTTAACAACACTGCTTTACTACCTTCTTCTTTCAAATAACGAGATCACTGATATAACGCATTTCGATTTTTACAAAGGCGATGAGGAGGCTACAACACCGATTACAAAAGAGCATTACCATCAAAACATTAAAGAAACCGTAATCGATAGTTTCTTTGCACTGATAGAAGATAGCTTCAAATATGAAAAATACACTCAACACTGCGCTGGAAATTACGATCCCACAATCACTTCTGTTCTTTTATTAAAAAATAAAATCCACGCTCTTTCCGAAAAAGAAAAAGCCCTTTGCAAATCATATCTTATGGCTTCCGATGAAGGAGAGGAAAGTTTTCGTTGGTTAGAAGCTCACGAAGACCACTGTTTCAAAGATAGAATGGCAACTCTAACAAATCTGCTAAACAACGCTCTTCCTGAAGCTTTACAAATGCTTTTCGAGCAGCATTATGGATTCCACACTCCCAATAGTTATGTTGTTGATCCCTATAGTGGCTCAAAGCCCAAAACAGGCTCGACCTTTGGAAATAAAGCTCTCTGGATATGCCTTAGCATCCAAGGGCATCTAGCTGAGCCAATAACAAAAAAGTTCGCCTCTTCTATTATCCAAAAATTAAGGACTTCAGCTAAAGATGAAATACAAAGAGATGGAGTAACGCTTGTAAACTCTCCTTCTGCCTCTAAATTCTCCACCTTTGTAAAAACAGATAATTCCAATCTTTTCAATAATATTCAGAGTTTAATTCCAACCATTAATTCTGCTCTCGACCACTGGAATAAAAACCCTCTTCATAAATTAAAGCTTATCCGTGAAATTTTTCTTAATGAAACTAAATCACCTTCTCAGCGTATAAAAAGTAACGCGCTCAACGCTTTTGACATGTTTGAAACTGTAACTGCATTTTCTGGAACACTGCCTTACGAAAACGCTTTTCCCGTAAGCGAAGAAGATATTTATTTGTCCAAAGGAGATCGTTCAAAGAGCCTACATGTCATAGCTGAATCAATGCTTGAGGGCTATCTTGAACTCCCTACCGATTCAGAAAAAACCACTTTTATTCATAGTATTCCCAATGAAGAGTTCTTCAAATGTAGCTCTCTTATTGATTCTGGCGGATTATGTAATGGAATTGCTCCTGAGCAAATCGGTATCGCTATTTTACAAAAAGCAAAAGGGCGATATAATAAAGTATTACTAATGCAAGACGATCAAAGAATAATCGTTTTAGAATCGCCTAAAAACACGTTTTACAAGCGAGCGTTCCAAAAAGATGAAGCTATAGATGACAACACATTTGTGTTCTTTGCTCAAGCATACACCGTTGGAGTCAATATTCCACAAGCAGACGGTGTTACAGCACTCTGGACGCTTAACCACAAGACGCCTTTCTTCCTTGGAGCACAAGGAATTTTTCGCATGCGTAAGCTATTGAGTAGAAAGCAAAAAATCCGTCCTATCATCACTCCTCGACTTGCAAGCTCTATAAAAGCGAAAGTGTCTGGAGATAGCTCTCAAAAAGTTTCCCCTGAAGAGTTAATTAACTTTTTAATTATTAATCAGGGCAAAGATGCACACGATATCAATTTAAAATTCACTCTCAACCGCATGCAAAACTCGGTTTTCAGTTCCATTGAAACTTTAATCTCCCACTTCTCTGCCGATCTTGAAGAGTTGTTCCAAGGAGAAAACAAAGAGTCTGATTTTGAAGAAGAACTCTTAGGGCATATAAGAAGAGAGGTTGACCCAAAAAATCTTGAAAAGAGCCTTCTTAATAAACTCACAGCATATAATAACCAAATTCCTGTTGAGCTGCCTCAGAGTCGTAATATGCTAACTATTTTACAAAAAATTATCACTCTCTACACCTTCAATACAACTCATAATCCGTTTGAGCAGTATGGGCACCCTACAACGCTTCAAGATCGACAAGCGGTTCTAAACCATTACGCTTTCAATATCCTTTCAATATTTAACGAGACGCTAAAAGAGTGCTATCAACTCTTAGAACCCTCCCTACACTCCGAATCTATAGCCTTAATACAAACTGAATCACAACGCTTACAGAAAACAATCATTCGTATCGTAACGGAATCGGTAGATCCGCAAAGAAACCTCTTAAATAAGAAAATCCCTTACCCCATTCAAGATAATCGTGAACAAGAGCTCGATCTTACCCTTAATATTACAGCTTCATCTTTTCTAAGCGATCAAGAACGAGCTAGCCTCGCTAGTAAACAGCTCTCCGGTTTTGCACTGCTCGGAGAGAAAACTTCTGTTGATCTCGAATCAACTACAACGTTTGAGTTCGGGCCAACATCGACAAGGAATCGTCAATCTGAGAATCAAGATTCAACTAAAAAGAGTAGCCCTCACCTCAAAGATACATTCCACTGGGATGAAGAAGCTCTTTTTTCTAAAACTTTTTTACAAGATTCCATTTCTTCCTTCTCCCGAGCACTCCAAGAACAGGCTCCCTGCCTTGCAAAGCTTTTCCCTAATAATTTCCATGCATCACAAAGCTTTCTTAATCCAAGCGATGCTCCTACACCAAAAGATCTTTGTCGGCGGCTTCCAAGCTACGTGCTCTTTTTAAAACATAAGAGCCGAGATGAAGTCCACTCTGTACTTATTTGTGATAAAGAAGCCCTAGAGATAGAAAAACTTATCCGCGGACACAGCATAAATAGAGAAATAGAACATTTTTTTACTAAACTTACAACTGGTCCTGAAGAGGATATAACTGAATATCACTATTACCTTTTTCATAAAACTTTCGGTAGCGAAGCTGTCACAGCACCTGAGACACTCAAAACGCTAAAATCTTCCGGAAATTTTTTAGCGCAACGTTTCTATACCGGCCTATATTTTGGTAAAATCCGATTTTTAGAGCTACTCTTAAAAAAAGTAAATAAAAAGCTCTCACCCTCCGAAAAACTTCTATTCCAATCCGTTTTAGTTTCTGAAAATCCCGAACAATTTAAAAGTAACATAACTATTTTTTGGAAAATGCGAGGAGTTAGCAAAAAAACAATTGAACAGCTCTTAAAGCTTCTCAAAGAAAATAATCTCTTTATTCCTTCTCAAACCTCCGGAAAAAAACGACGAAGATCTAGTAGCGCAACTAGTTTACATACATTAGCAGTAACACCGTCTCCAATTTTTGATTTAGAACTTAATTATTTTGAAGTAGAAGCTGACGAAGAGGAGGAGGAGATTTTTGGTCAAAAACGAATAGTACATCCTACATCTGAGCTATCATCCGATCAACGTAAGCTAAGAAGAATCGATAAAGAGTACTCTTTTGTAGCTGAAGATGAGAGTAAAGCTGCCACTTATTTACCTATACTCAGTGAAGAAGAAAGAAATGCCGAAGAAATAAGAGCTCTTTATACAGCTGTTAACCAAAGAGTGCTTACTCTGTTTTCTAATTTTGCTTTGAGCAAACAACTCAAAGATGAAATCAAAGCGCTACAAGAGATGTATCCGCTTGCTCACGAAGCCGAAAGAGCCAAAGAGATTAAACAATTTTTTCTCTCTCTGAAAGATCTGGTACAGTTCGAGATCCCAAAAGATTCTCGTAACCAAGAAGTTCAATCTATTGTTCTAATGAAAAATCAACTCTTTAAGCTGGTTTCTACACTTTTAGCTGAAAAAGATCGAGCTGCGGATTCGTTTACGGAATACTGGCAAAGATTCTTGAGAGTTCAAAACGATTATAAACGATTTGAAAGTAGTTGGAAACGGTACAGTCAAGAGCTACCTCAAAAACAAAGAGTACTTGCTATTTTTCCAGAGCATACTTTCGCTACAACGCTACCCCTTTTCAATACTTTAACCTCCCTATGGGAGCAGTATCAAGTAGCTATGAATCAGACTCTTGCATCAAGAATGCACATTTCAGAATTCCAAAATGTAAAAGGCGATGGCAACTGTTTTTATCGAACAGCTTCATTATATTTTACACCAAATGAAGCAAGCCATTATCTAGTAAGAAGAAACATAGCTCAGCATATTGAAACAAACCGTGCTAGATTTAGAGATATTATAGGAAAAACCCTTCAGAAGCATCCGCCTTTACAAGAAAAAATTCAAAAAATCATGCAATCCAAAGGTATACAAAACGAATATCAAGCGTATTGTGAATATGTAAAAACTGATGGAGAGTATGCGTATACCCCTGAGCTTTTAGCGTTCACTAGCCTATATGGAGCTCCGATATGCCTGATACACGATGCACCAAGAGATCCCAGAAGGATCAATCCAACAAGAATCGAGCTTATTGGTAACATGGGAGAGAGTAAAAGAGAGCCACTTTTTATCGGCATGGAGTCTGCAGCAAGCGGTCGAATGGGGCTACATTTCATTCGCTATAAGCTCCAATAAACTCGTGACCAGTGCCGTGTCAAGATTAAATCTTAGGATATGTGCTTAGCTATTTTAACGTGAGCTCGACTCTTAATTTAGCCTAGCACTTTAGTGCTTAGCATTACCAACATCTTTAATTAGGTAAAAACAGTTTAGACCACCTTTAAAATGGCTTTTTTTGAAAGAAAGTATGCCATAGACACTTATAAACGATAATTAGAGAAAAGATGAGGTAAAGAGCGAGTCCGTAGGACGACAGATCAAAGCCTCGGGTGACCAAAGGGAACCCGTGGTCAGATAAACAAAAGTCCAGAGCTCGTAAGAGCGACTGAGAAAGATAGCTGTATTATTCAGTCGCCCTTGCGGGCTCTGGTTTCTATCTACCTAACCACGGGTTCCCTACGGTCATCCGAGGCTTTGATCAATCGTCCTACGGACTCGCTCTTTACCTCATCTTTTCTCTAATTATCGTTTATAAGTGTCTATGACATACTTTCTTTCAAAAAAAGCCATTTTAAAGGTGGTCTAAACTGTTTTTACCTAATTAAAGATGTGGGTAATGCTAAGCACTAAAGTGCTGGGCTAAAAAGAGAAACGACCACTGCCGTGGTCTTGTATGATCAACTGATCATGGGTAACACTTTTGTCATTAATCGTACAGGTCTAAAAAGTATTTTTACAAACCTTTGAGTACAAACAGATATCAATAAAGCTTTCAGACCGTTGGTCTGATCTTTAACGAGTTCTAAAAACCACTCAAAATCACTTCTTGTGAATTTTTAGCGAAGACTACTCAAGCTTTTATTACTGAATATATCTTTGAAAAGATCTTCCATATTAGCAAAAAGACCAGGTGTTCCACTACTGTTCGTAGAATTACCACTTAACTGGGTAAAAGCTGATCTACGAGCATTTAGATTTCTATCTCTATTGGAAAGTTGATTTGTCTGCTGCGACCGCTTAGCCGACAAGTTATTTCTAGAATTCACCGCCTTTCGAGCTGATACAGATGCAACAGATCTAGAT
>JBDQID010000074.1:0-6925 GCA_040264515.1 Chlamydiales bacterium | reverse complement strand
GCGTAGTAGTCGCGTCCAAGAGTTGGAAAAGTGGTAACGACTGTAAATTCAGGATGCATTAATGACCAAGTCATCCCTTGCTCTTTTGTCCAAAAGAGAGCGTCGAGATCGTCGTTTAAAAGAAAATCATCATAAGAGGCAATCGGAACGATTTCTGCTTTAGGAAAGGATTCGGCTGCAAGTTGTTCAAAAGAGGAGCCTTGTAGTGCAGCTATTCTTAATTCTTTTAACTCTCTTACAGTGGCGTAATCTGTAAACTCTTGTCTTCTAAAGTCTTTAACAACAAGAGCACGTTCGACGGCCATATACGGCTCTGAGAAATGCATTTGCTGGAGGCGCTTTCCTGTAACAGAGAGGCCTGCCATGGCGATATCAAAACTACCAGCCTTTAATTCTTCTGCAAGCTTCGCATAATCAAAGGGAACAAATTCAACTTCGCAATCCAGCTCACTGGCTAATTTATGAGCAAAGGCAACATCGAATCCAACAAGGTCTGACTTTTTATTAAAATAGACAAAAGGCATCGGGTTTTTGCTATAGCCAACTTTCAAAACACCGCTCTCTTTAATTTTTTGCAATTGGTTCTCTTTAGCAAAGAATCGCTTTTCTGCTGTTGGGCTGTGATGAACCATCGAAGAGACTGGGTTTTTCACTTCTAAAGAAGAGAACGGCTCTCCTCTTATTTCACTCTTTGAAAGAGGAAGCAGACGAACAGAGAGCACCGTTAAGATCAGTAGGCTCACTGTAACAAGAGATGTCTTTAAGACTCTCTCTTTTCTAAAGCGCACAAGCCCTTGATAAGAGAAATGGATAAGCAGAGCCACAGTCGCTAAACCCACGCAGGTCACCATCGCTTGAAAGTGACGTGTGAGTACCATAGAGCTGACATAAAGACTTACACCATCAGATGGCAGCTGCATTTTATCCAACATAAACGATACCGCATTTATCGAAGCTGAAATAGAGCCGAACAGAGCAAAAAAGCTCGAAACTAGGAGTTGAATATGGTCTGTGAATGCTAATTCTTTGGCATAAAATGCCGACATAAAAAAGATAAATAGCAAGGCAAAGAGATTACCAACGGTTGGAAGGTTGTAGAGAATAGGAACAACTGTTGCAACGGAGTTGTGAGACTCTTTACTGGCTATTCTGTGCTCATGAGAGAGCTTTTTTAAGCATTCGATAATGAACGGAAGAACGATAAGAACATTTCCTGCTGTAAAAGCAATCAGAAAAGCAGCTCTGAGCTCACCAATAAACTGCTTATAAGTAACGGGTGTAAAAAGCGTTACAAGACTTGGCAGAATCCAAAGAGATAAAAGAAGCGAGCCTCCCATATAGGCGAGCAGATAGAATCCTATTTTTTCTAATTCTTGAATCGTGATACTTCCAAGGGTTGTGGCAACAAGTGCAAAGACCCCAATGGGGGCAAGTCTGCTAACCCAGCGTGTGATGCTCATGAGAGCTGCACCTGTTGTATCTAATATACCAAGAAGAGAGCCTTTATTTTTTAGCTGCATAAGGGCTGCACCAAAGAGCAAACTAAAGACCACAACAGCTGGAATCATATCGTTTGCAAGGGCTTGGAATGGATTGGACGGGATAAAAAGCTGAAGAAAACTTTGCTGGGGTAGATCGGGATCTATTGAGTCTGAGTGGAAATTTGGCGATGCAAAGCTAGGAAAGCCAAGTGTCATTGTATAGACAACGCCGAGAGTAAGTGTCCAGCAAGCAACGAGAAAGGTCATTCCTGTTTTAAAAAGCCCTTTTGCCGAAGAGATAGAGAGGCTGCCAATACCGTGAATCAAGGCCACGCAAAGATAGGGAAGCACTGTCATCTTCAAAAGCATGATAAAGGCTTGACCTAAGTCATTAAATACAAAACATATTTCACCAAAAAATAGACCAAAGAAGAGGCCTAAGAGCATTCCTATTAATATTTGCATCTGTAGGCTCATTCGAAGAATTCTCATCACGTGCACCATACCCTGTTCTCAATTACTTAGGAGGCATCATAAAAGCAAAAAGGCAAAAAGTCAAAATTTTCCTCGAAAACTCTAATTTAACGTGAGCTAGACTACTAATTTACTCCTGCTTACTGATTTATAAAAATAGTGTTTAGACCACGGCAGTAATCGCACCTCTCTTTAGCCCCAGCACTTTAGTGCTGGGAAAGGTAGAAAAAAATCTATGCCACGGTAGTGGCATCTCTCAGGATCTCAAAGTTAAAAAAGAAGAGAGATGCGACCACTGCCGTGATCTAAAAACAATTATCGTAAATCATTAACCACTAACAAATTAAGAGTCAAGTTCATGCTAATTTAGTTCTATAATGTATCTAAGGTGAGGTTTAGAGCACTCCTTAAAGCGAGAGATTAGAGCCTTCTATGAAAGCTCTATCGGTATCTCTTTGTACTCCAAGGTTTATGAAACTAGTTGATACTACTTAGACTCTTTGATCTTAACAGAACTACCTTGGGCGGTAAAGGCTTTGAGTTTTTCACGCTGGAAGCGCTTTTGATTTAGAATATTAGATTCGTAATCAATTTGAGCATGATTCATGACTCTATCTAACTGAGCTTCGAAAGAGTCTAGACGATCCCCTTTAACGGCTCTATTGATAATACGGTTCATGACGTGCGTAGCAACTCTCTGCAGGGTCTTTGTTGTTAAAGCTTCCGGGGATGCTAAGCTGATAGGGCGCATTTTAAAGACGCAAGAAGAGACCTCTTCATTATGAAAAATAACACCCGAAAAATTGAGATCAAAGCAAAGATGCTTAAGGCAAATATCGCGTAGTTTAACCCCTAGCTGGGTCTCTGACGCTTTTCGAGCTTGGTTAAATACAACATAGAAATCGAGATCACGACAAACTTCTCTAATATTATTGGCAGCCCAGCGACTTTTCTTTTCGACAGCTGAAATAATATCGGAGATACTACTTAGTTCTTCTTGGTGAGACGGCATGGTGGAGCGCTTCAGAATCTCAAAAATTGTTTTGTGATTGCGGAACATGCGAAAAAGGATTCGATAGATAACATTTTTTAAAAACTCGTACGCATTAACAATCGCTGTTGGTTCTGGTGTTGTTACAACGATTCCTGCTTGAGTCATCGAGAAGAAATCAACAACATTATTCGAGCTTCCTGCACCCAGGTCAAGAAGGACAAGGTCGACCTCTGCACGTTTAATTTGGTTAATCAACTTTACTTTTTGCGCATGCTTTAGGTCTGCTAGTTCTGGAACAAAGCCGCTTCCCGGGACAAGATATAAATTATCAAGTTCGGTTTTAACCATGTAATCTACAAGTTGACTTTTCGGAGTCGTAAAATAGTCTCCAAGTCCCCTTGGGGGCTGTCTCATACCAAAAATGGTATGTAAGTTGGCGGCTCCAAAATCTAAGTCGAGAAGAGCAACTTTCATTCCTGCTAATGCATATTGCACAGCGAGATTGCTGCTGATCATTGATTTACCAACGCCGCCTTTTCCTCCACCAATTGTAATAATTAAAGGTTCTTTAGCCATTTTTCACTTGATTGGATGCTCGATATTCATGCAATTTATTCCGAAGGGTACGAATGCTTATACCTAAGACTTCTGCCGTTCGGGTACGATTTTCATTTTGTTCTTTCAATGTCTTTAAGATGAGCTGCCTTTCCATCTCTCTTAAAGAGAGTCCAGATGGAAATTGCGCGTTATCCTCTACTGAACTTTGTAACTCTTCTGATAAATTTGTAGCTTCTAAGAAGAGCTGATCATCATCTATTACAGTTCCTATATCTAGCACAACAGCTCTTTCAATAATATTAGCAAGTTCGCGAATATTCCCCGGCCAGTGGTAATCCATCAGTTTACGGTGAGCTCTTTCGCTAAACTTTTTTTTCTTTTTATGGTTTTCGATGCAAAGCCGCTCGAGAAAGTAACCAGCAAGGGGCATAATATCCTCTCGCCGCTCTCTTAATGGAGGAAGGTGAATAGGGACAACGTTTAAACGGTAGTAGAGATCTTCTCTAAAGATCTTGTTCTCAATTGCCTCTCTCATCTCTCTATTTGAAGTTGAAATCAGGCGAACATCGACTTTAACGAGTTTATTGCCACCGACTCTTTCAACTTCTTTTTCTTGAATGACTCGTAACAGTTTTGCTTGGAGTCCCATTGGGATTTCGGTAATTTCATCAAGAAGTAAAGAGCCTGAGTGTGCAAGTTCAAAGCGGCCAACTCTTCTACTGTGTGCCCCGGTAAAGGCTCCTTTTTCGTGACCAAAGAATTCAGATTCAACAAGGGTTTCTGGTATGGCAGCACAGTTAACGCGGATGTACGGGTTTTTGGCCCGTAGAGAGTGGTAATGTATCGCGTGAGAGATAACTTCCTTACCCGTACCGGACTCCCCACTAACAAAAACACTTGCATTACTTTTTGCAATGCGTTTTACATCGGAGAGAATTTTTTTCATTACCAAGCTTTCTCCAATGACGCGATTAACACCTCTTCTCTCTCCGGTGGGAACTTGCTGCCTTAGGTATTGGTTTTCTTCTAATAAAGAGAGGTGTTCTTGAGCTTTTTCAATAACGGCTTCTATCGTATCGGGTGAGAACGGTTTTATGAGATAATTAAAGGCCCCTAGGTGCATAGCTTCTACGGCGTTTTCGATACTTCCATAAGCTGTAATGATAATAACGATTGTTTTAGGAGATATCTCTTTAACTTTACGAAGCAGCTCAATCCCGGTGATATCGGGCATTTTCATATCTGTTAGAACTAAGTCAAAGACGTTATCTTTGAGTAGGGCAAGAGCTTCTTTTCCATTTGCTGCAGCTTTAATATCAAATTTTTTTCTTTTCAGTGCTTCTGAAAGAAAGTTACGAATAAGAAGCTCGTCATCAACAATTAATATTTTTTCTATAGCCATTGCTCTATCCTTTTCTGATCGGTAATTTTATACCAACACGTGTCCCGTTGCCTTCTTCTGATGAAACATCAATGGCGCCTCCATGAGCTTGGATCACTTTATATACCTCTGAGAGCCCAAATCCATTACCGTCATGTTTTGTAGTAAAAAAAGGTGAAAATATTTTTTCAAGATTTTTCGAAGGTATCCCTTCTCCTTCATCACAAATTTCCATTTGAATATTCTTTTTTTCAGCTTGAAGATTGATAAAAACATTTCCTCCATTCGGCATTGAATCGGCAGCATTTACCAAAAGGTTAAAAAGAGCGGAGCGAAAAAGATTTGCATCTAATGAGTAAAATGTTTCCTTAGCATCTGAATTTATTTTATACTGAATTTTTTGAGAAAAAGAGCGATCGACTTCGAGAAAGGCAACGGTCTCTTTAATAAAGGTAAGCAAATCAATACGCTCTCTTTGCATCTTTACAGGGCGCGCATAATTGAGAACTTGTGTAACTAGTGTATTAAGAGTTTTTGTCCCATCCATAATTTGCTGCGTCATTGCTTGGGATTCGGGAAGATCTTTTAGATCTCGATGGAGAAGATGTGCATAACCCTCTATTCCACCTAAAGGATTGCGTATCTCGTGAGCAACCGATGCTGCCATTTCACCAAGTTCTTTAAGACGATCATTACGATTGGCCAAACTTTTTAAACGCCTAATTTCTGTAATATCACGAAGAAGGAGTATTAAGCCTTGGTGCTCTTCTGGGCCATCTAGGACAAAGCTTGTTGTGACTTCAACTTCTTTAGACTCACTATCTTTTTGTGGTATGGAGGAAATTGTAGCTTCTGGTGCTGCTCTGTTACCAAGAGCTTCGAGCAAAGAAAAGCCAAAAAGATCGTCACTGAAGAGCTCTTTAACATTTTTAAAAAGAATCTCTTTACGATCTTTCCCTACAATTTTTTCTGCTGCCATATTATAAATCGTTACGACTCCTTTTAAATTAATAAAAAAAATCCCCTGTGACATATAGCTTAAGATTCCATTAAGCTTTCGATTGCTCTGTTCTAATTGCTCTGATACGCTCTCAAAGCGGCATTGAAGGGTTTCATACGCTTTTTCCAAACGGCAAGTCTCTTTAGAAAAAAGATTAAAAGCGTTTGTTAGATTAAGAATCCGTGCTTCTAAAGAAGCACTTTTTGAAGTAGAGTTAACTACGTCTTGCAACTGATTAATCCCAACTGAAGACACATCATCCCCCTTAGACATATGATCCCCCCTTCTATCGGCATTATACATCCCGCTATAAATATGACTAGTTTTATTTTGACATCTGCACTTAGCGCTACAGGGAGTGTCGATTAAACAAAGAAAAGCTCTACTGCTCCAAATCAATTCGACTCTCACAGAGTTTAATCTCGTATGATTTCTTTCATAGCTATCGCACATAGACATTATATCTAATGTAGAGCTAGGTTTTAATCTACTCGTATTGAACAGCTTAGAATCGAAATATTTTAGAGCATGGCAGTAAGAGCTTCTCTGTAATTCCCGTTTATAAGCATATGTGAGATGCTTTTCTTCAAAAAAAGCCATTTTGAATGGTAGCACAAACTCTTTTTACTTAACGTGAGTTTCGTATTTATATCATTGAGAATCAAAGTGGTTATGGGGAAACGGCCTTTCAATGAGAGTGCGGGCAACGAAGCGCCCCATTCGCATCAACCTAACATAGAATTCTGATATTTAGTGCTATGTGCAGGTCGAACTACTATTAACATCGTTCGACTCTTAATTCGATCCTGGTTAATGGCTTATGATAATCCTTTCTAGACCACGGTAGTGGTCGTTTCTCTCTTTAGCCCAGCACTTTAGTGCTGGGACGGGATAATAAGAACAGTGTGCCGCGGCAGCGGCACCTCTCTTCTTTTTTAACTTTGAGACCTTGAGAGATGCCACTACCGTGGCATAGATTTTTTTCTACCTTTCCCAGCACTAAAGTGCTGGGCTAAAGAGAGAAACGACCACTACCG
>JBDQID010000073.1:0-7009 GCA_040264515.1 Chlamydiales bacterium | reverse complement strand
GCGAGACATTGTGTCTGTCCCGGCCCCGGCAGCGAATCGAGCCTAAACGAGTGAGTGATCTCCGACACATCCGCAATTTTTCTATCATTGCCCATATCGATCACGGAAAATCTACCATCGCCGATAGACTTCTTGAACAAACCAAAACCGTTGCCTCAAGAGATATGCAAGAGCAACTCTTAGATGACATGGAGCTCGAGCGCGAACGTGGTATCACTATCAAAGCCCATCCCGTGACAATGAACTACGAAGCAAAAGATGGACAAACATACCAAATTAATTTCATTGACACCCCAGGGCATGTCGACTTCACATACGAGGTGTCTCGATCGCTCTCCGCTTGTGAAGGTGCCCTCCTTATCGTCGATGCCACACAGGGCGTACAAGCGCAAAGCTTAGCAAATGTTCACTTAGCAGTTGAGCGCGACCTCGAAATCGTACCTGTTCTCAATAAAATCGATCTTCCAGCAGCCGATGTCGAAGGCGTTAAAGAGCAAATCGAAGAAGTTATCGGCATCTCCGCTTCCGAAGCTGTTGCCTGCTCCGCAAAAACAGGTGAGGGCATCGATGAAATCCTAGAACACATCATCCGCGATATTCCACCTCCAAAAGAGCAAGAAGACGATATTCTTCGCGCCCTACTCTTCGACTCCCACTACGACCCATATCGAGGCGTCATGGTCTACATCCGCGTGATCAGCGGAGAAGTAAAGAAAAAAGACGTTATCAAAATGATGGCATCCAATAAAACCTTTGAAGTACTCGAAGTTGGCATCTTTGCTCCCAATGAAACAGCTGTTGATATACTACGACCCGGCGAAGTTGGCTATATCGTTGCTAACATCAAAAATACCGCTGATGTAAAAATTGGCGATACTATCACACATCACAAAAAGCCTGCAAAAGAGCCGCTTCCCGGCTTCCAGCTCATCAAACCGGTTGTCTTTGCCGGTATCTACCCTGTTGACTCCTCCGACTTCGAAGCTCTACGTGACGCCCTTGTAAAACTACAACTCAATGATTCCGCTCTTCACATCGAGCAGGAAAGTAGCCTTGCTCTCGGTTTCGGCTTCCGCTGCGGCTTCTTAGGTCTTCTACATCTAGAAATCGTCTTCGAGCGCATTCAGCGCGAATTTGACCTCGATATCATCACAACAGCTCCAAGCGTTGTCTACCGCTGCCATCAAGCCGATAAAACTTTCGATCTCGATAACCCCGTTCACTACCCCGACCCCTCGACAATTAACTTTATCGAAGAGCCGTGGGTACGCTGCCATATCATGGCTCCCGCTGACTACCTTGGCGCTATTATGAACCTAGCAATGGACAAGCGCGGCGACTGCATCAAGACTGAAACAATCGACCACGGCGCTCGTCTTCTTCTAACATACCACCTACCCCTCAACGAAATTATCACGGACTTCAACGATAAACTCAAATCCGTTACCCGTGGTTACGGCTCTTTTGACTATGAATTCGACAAGTACGAAAAAGGTGATATTATCAAACTTGAAATACGCGTTAATGAAGAGCCCGTCGACGCTTTCTCATGCCTTGTACATAAAACAAAAGCTGAAGGTAAAGGGCGCGCAATTTGCAAAAAGCTCCTTGATGTTATTCCCATGCAGCTCTTTAAAGTGCCCATACAAGCTGCGATCGGAGGCAAGATCATCGCCCGCGAAACAATCCGTGCGATGTCCAAAAATGTAACCGCCAAGTGTTACGGAGGAGACATCTCCCGTAAGCGTAAACTGTGGGAAAAGCAAAAGAAAGGGAAAAAGAAGATGAAAGAGATCGGTAAAGTCTCGATCCCTCAAAGCGCTTTTATGGCCGTACTAAAAGCTTCCGAATAACTCATTTTGAAAGCTTCCAAACACTTTAAACGCAGAGACGCAGAGGCGTGTTTTAAAACTTAAGCATCCCATCTGCCTCTTTGCATTCATACTCTTACGCATGAGTTTTTTATATTGCTAGGTTCGAACTGCTTAAGATTTCTTAATTCTTTAATCAATAGTTAAACAGTCGATACCTTACAAGAACGCTCTAAATTCGCTACAACCTTTTTTATTCCCTCAAACATTCCAGGCAAATCATCTGGTTCCATATACGCAGGTGTTGTAAAAACTCTGTTCTCTTCATCACAAACACACTCATCAACAGCTGCACTCTCAGCATTCATCCCCATACTGCTTAAATGCATATTGGAATCTTTGTCTTTCCCCAACGTCATCGATACAACAGCTTCGCCTTGAAAAATTTTACCAAGCACTGCCGGAGCGATGCAAGTAGCTCCAATTGGCTTTTTAGCGCGATAGAACTCCAATACAAGCTCTCTTAACTCCTTATTTACAGTGCAATTTTCCTGATCTTTGCCAAAACTACTTAAATTTACAGCTACACCAAAACCACCAGGAATCATCAAAGTATCAAATTCTTCCACCTTACACTCCGACAAAGCAAGAATCTTTCCCCTCGCAATACGTGCAGACTCCACAAGAACATTGCGACTTGAAGCTGAAACTTCCCTACCACGTAAATGATCCATCACGATCGATTGCGGTATATCCGGTGCAAAAAAATGAACCTCGTGTCCCCCTTGACTCAATGCCAAAAGCGATAATACAGACTCGTGAATCTCCGCTCCATCGCGAAATCCACAACCCGATAAAATAAGCGCAACTCTCATCTTTCTCTCCATTTATTCAGTAATAATATACCAAGGTTGGCAGTAAGCTTGCTATAACAATGCATAGTAAGAAAAAGGTACACAATCAAAGAATTTTCAGGTATCCTTTAAACCTTCAAAAAAAGATGGTGCAACAGTGACAGGTTATCTTCCCGTTGATAACGCGGACGAGCAAGACAATTTTTTTTCCGCACATGAGCTCTCTCAACTAAGCAAAGAGAACGTTCCTCATCACGTAGCAATAATTATGGACGGCAACCGCCGCTGGGCACGTGAAAACGGGCTACATCCAATAGCAGGCCACTGGAAAGGTGTCGATGCTCTAATGGATGTCGTTAAAGCTGCAAGTGACCTAGGAATCAAAACCTTAACTGTTTACGCATTTTCCACAGAAAACTGGGGGCGCTCAGAGAAGGAAGTTAACGCTCTAATGGATCTCTTTGAACTCTCACTTATCCAACAGAGAGAAGCCATGCTCAAAAACGGTGTTCGCCTGCATCAGATCGGCGATATCACCTCTTTTTCTCCCTCATTCATCGAAACCTTAGAACAATCAAAAACCATTACAGCAGATGGCAAGAACATCGATCTTGTCCTAGCACTAAATTACGGTGGCCGCGATGAAATACGCCGTGCATTCCAAGTTATTGCACAGCAGTGCTGTGACAATAAGTTAAAAGCGGAAGATATCACAGAAGAAACAATTACAGATCACCTCGACACAGCTCAATGGCCAGACCCAAAACTCCTTATTCGAACAAGCGGAGAAAAACGTATTAGTAACTTTTTACTATGGCAGCTCTCCTATACAGAAGTCATCTTTTCCAATACCCTCTGGCCCGACTTCTCTCCACACACCCTCCTCTCAACTCTACTTGAATACCAGCAGAGAACAAGTCGCCGTGGAATATGATGACCGGTAAATTCAAAGACCTAAAACAGCGCATTCCCTTTGCCCTCCTAGCGCTATCTTTTCTTGCACTCATGCTATACCTAGCATCCGTTCCATCTTTACGACTCTTTTTCGCTGTTCTAGCAGCGATCCCCATAACTATTGCCCTTTGGGAATTCTATCAACTTGCGAAAAAAAGGAGTACGCTCCCTCTATTACATACGCGCTTCCCCTCTCATTTCTCTACATCATCTCCACTGCAGCAGCTCTAACTGCTT
Organism: Chlamydiales bacterium; assembly: GCA_040264515.1. GTDB lineage: Bacteria > Chlamydiota > Chlamydiia > Chlamydiales > JBDQID01 > JBDQID01. The sequence goes on along the minus strand of JBDQID010000073.1, from coordinate 3,153 downwards.
TGACTCAAACTCTGTTTTTTATAGCCATAACCTCCTTTTTTCTTGCTTACTTCTCTTCTAAAGAAAAATCGTTAGAAAACATTGCCATCACAACTCTCGGCTTCATCTACATTCCCCTTCCCCTCTCTTGCATTATTCATATCGTTTATTTATCCCCTGAAAACAGTGGAGTTCTATGGTGCGCCTACCTCTTTGCAGTAACAAAACTCACTGATACCGGAGCCTTTTTTATCGGCAAGAGCTTAGGAAGAAAACCGCTAGCTTTAAATTTAAGCCCTTCAAAAAGCATCGAAGGTGCAATCGGTGGCACAATAGCTGGAACTCTTGTAAGCTACGCCTTCTTTCACTTTCAAATCGTTCCCATCTCAGCTCTTCAATCGATTTTCCTAGGAGTGCTACTCTCAACCACAGCACAGCTAGGTGATTTAGCCGAATCCCTGATTAAACGAGATGCAAATGTCAAAGATAGCAATAAAATCCCAGGTCTTGGGGGAGTCCTAGACACCTTCGACTCTCTTATCCCCACAGCACCTATCCTCTACTTATTCTTAGGAACAATTTCATAATTATGATCATTACCATTGATGGCCCTGCCGGATCAGGAAAAAGTACCGTTGCCAAGCAACTCGCCGAAAAACTCGGTTTTATCTATGTCGATACAGGAGCCATGTACCGCGCTGTTACCTATTATGTTCTCAAAAATAAGATCTCCTTAGAAAAGCCACAGCAGCTACAAGAAGTTCTCGACTCCTTAGATCTTAAAATATCCGATGAAAACGGAGAGAAACAGTATCTTATCAATAATCAAGATGTAACCTCATATCTGCGCAGTAAAGAAGTTACAAGTAAGGTCTCTCCCGTATCAGCTCTACTAGAGGTCAGAGAAAAACTCGTTGCCATCCAACGCTCTTACGCTGAGGGCATCGATGCCGTCTTAGAAGGCCGTGATATGGGCACTGTCGTATTTCCTGACGCCAATGTAAAAATATTCCTCACCGCTGCACCAGAAATACGCGCCCACCGCAGATATTTAGAAACTATCGAAAGAAATCCTCAAAAAAGTGACTCCATTTCCGAAGCTGAAGTTCTTGGTGAGATTCTCAAACGAGACGATTTCGACTCTAATAGAGCACACTCTCCACTCTGCCAAGCTGAAGACGCCTATCTTCTAGACACCTCCAATATGCCCATTACGGAAGTTGTTACCTTCCTGCAAAACCATATCAAATCTTAAGGCGTAGCTGCTCTATCTTGATAATCATCCCTTCTTTGATCCATGAATCCCCTTCCCCTAGCTTTTATGCTCTCTTCTGTAGCAATAAAAAAAAAGGGGCGAACAGCTCTGTTAACACGCCTTGAAACTGTATAGCGCTCTGCAGTAGGCGAATTTAAAGGCATATCTGGATCAGGAGCCTCTCTAGTATAATATTCATACTCTTCAAAAAAACCTCTCTGATAAACATCTGATGGAATCATTCCTCCGGCCTTTCTCCATCAGCCCAGCTGACAGCTGAGGCTAAATCCTGTGGAGATACTGCACCTTTGAGTCCAAACATTGCACGTGCCGAGCGAATAGCCCCCTCAGCACCACCCTGAGAGCCCCAAATAGAGCCTGAGTAATCGGGGCCTACACGAGCCATAATTGCGAGCATTGCAAAAATATATGCAGAATCCTTCATAGCATCCATCTGCTCAAAAAATTCTGAAAAATCTGGGAGAAAAACCGTTTGTCCAGAGTAGAACCCTCTTCCTTCAAACCTATCCTTTGCAACCAAAATCCTTCTAGAAGTTAAGAGTGCCTCTGGTTGTGAAAACATGGTAGGAAGATCGTCTATATTAAATCCAACCCCCTTTACAACTGTAATAATTTGATGCTCTGGAAAGCGCTCTCTTACCAAGTGAGTATTCTTTCCATCTTCATCATCAAAAACTAAAAAAAGGCTTTCCTCTCGTACATCCGCTGAAGTATGCGTTAAAAACTCAATAACCGTTGTATCTCTAATCGCTCGGTCTATCGGTATTTCGAAATCTAATTTTATCGCAGAAGCAAGTGATTGATCATTAAGATAGCGCTCAATGGCATCATCATTACTTAAAAACGTACCAGAACAACCCACATGAGACACCCCCACAACGCGATGACAAATAGGCAGACCCAAATAACAGTCTCTATACGCCTGATCTCCCTCGCTACTTACAACAACCATATGCAATGCGCGTAAAAGGCGAGGAGAGCCCGGTGTGAACGATTTTGGATTCCAAATCTGATGAGGATTCATTTTAGCAAGCTTGCTTCCTGTCCAATAACCGTACATACGATTACAAATCATATCGCATAAGGTACGGGGAATCTTACCAAGAAGAAAATCTGTTCGTAGATTCACCTTTCGAGCAAGAACGTCGTACTCTTCTTGAGTATTAATCTCCTCATTATACTCATCTGCAACCCCTGTTGGCACAGAAAAAGGGCTTTCTGCAACTTCCGCAACCTCTTCGCCCTCTTCTTCCGCCTCTCCTTCCTCTCTTACAGGTTTACCTATAACCGCTTCTTTACAGAACTCACTCTTATCACTTACAACCAAAGAGTCCTCTGCTAGTTCTTTTTCCCCATCTACAGTCAACATATCTTGCGTAGGCTCTACAGGAGGCTCCTCTACGCTGTTTTCTGTAACATTCTCTACTTTCTCTCTTTCTGAAGGAGTCGACACTGCATGTTTGGTTGAACTAATCCGTACATTCGATGGATCTGTTGTTAAACACTCCATTCCCTCGTGAATCGACTTATCAAACATCTGGTTCATTTTGCGAATCCGACTAGCTAAAATAACAGCTATCTTACCAAATAACTTCCAGCGAATATTGAAATCGATATCATCAATAATATGAGAGCCTAATTCTAAAACAATACAGTCATCTACCGCAATACACCAAGCCGAACGACTCGAATTATCCAAAATTGCCATTTCACCAAAAGGAGAACCTTCCTCCACCATAATTTCAACAACCGTATGATCATCCTTAACAAGAAGAACCTGTACTTTCCCCTTTAAAAGAACATAAAAACACTCTGCAGGCTGCCCTTTAGTAATGATATCCTCTCCTGCTTGAAACCTACTTGGGTTGGCAACTTTTAATAACGTTACAAGCTAACTT
>JBDQID010000072.1:0-7061 GCA_040264515.1 Chlamydiales bacterium | reverse complement strand
GTCTAAAAACTATTTCTATAAACCAATAGACAGGGCGGAATTAAGAGTCGAACTGACGTTAATGTTAGCACTCCCAGTGTATGCCACTAAATATCAGAAATCTATGTTAGGTTGATGCGAATACGGAGCGCCTGCGCTACAACCAGTGAATGTTGCGTAAGGGTAAAGTTTTAAATTAAACGTTGGATAAGAATAAATGATTTAAAGTCGATTTTTGATTTTCTTGAAGAGCTTATGCGACAGAGCGCTAGTTACCGCTTTGCGTCTATCTTAATCATTGATTTTCAAAAGCATAACTACGAAACTCACGTTAGGTTAGACAAAAAAACATTTGTACCCCTTCAGCCTGATCTTAAATGAACTCTTAAACTCACTCAAAATCGCCTTCTTTAAATTCGGAAATTCAATCTTGGCAGCGCACTAGCCCATGGTAAGCGAACTGATATCGGTGAGGGGAAGCAGGACACCCATCAGCACGAGCCCTACGATAAAGCCCATGATAATTAAGATAACAGGTTGGGCAAGTGTTGTGATACGGGCAAGTGTTTTTTCGACATCTTCATCGTACATTTGAGCGACATGGTTGAGCATTTCGGAGAGATTCCCACTGTTCTCTCCAGTTGTTAGCATGCGTATTACAAGCCCTGGAATATGCGGTGAGCCGGATAGCTCTTTACTAAGAGAGCTTCCTTCGAGAATTTTAGCCTCGGTTTTTTCGATGATTTCCTCTAATACCTGATTCATCATTACGTAGCGAGAGATTCTCAAACACTCTATTAGAGGCACGCCACCGTTTTGTAGCGTGGCAAGCGTTCTTGAAAAGCGAGCGAAGGCTGCTTGTTTAATTAGAGTACTGATCACTGGCAGGCGAAGTAGTAGCTCATCTTTAAATCGCTTGCCCTTTTCACTCCTAAGCTTAAAGATAATAAAAAAAACAGCTCCTGCAATAGCTGGGATATAGATAAGCCAGTAGCCAGTCAAAAAGTGGCTTACAGCTAGAACAAATGCAGTGACACCATTAACAGGCCTGTCGCCAAACATGTGCTCAATGGAAGGTACTACGAAGGTAACGAGAGCAAATATGACAACGAGAGAAAAAGAGGCTAAGACTGCTGGATAAATCATCGCTGTAATGAGTTGTTTTTGCATCTTCATTTGGCGCGTTAGCAGCTCTGTGAGCTTTTCTAAGCTTATATCAATATTACCGGTAGACTCACCAGCCTTAATCATTGAGCAGTACAGCTTATTAAAACTTTTTGGATATGCCGTAAGAGCGTCGGAAAGAGACGCTCCAGCTTTAATCGCATCGCAAATATTAAGTAAAATAGGATGAAACTTCTCTTCTCGGTTTTGCTCTTCTAGCGCTATCAAACTCTCATATAAAGGAACTCCAGCTTTTAGCATTTGAGAGAGCTGCCTTGTAAAAGTAACAAGCGCATCGCCTTTAAGTACTTCTTTTGTATGTAGATCAGCTGAAGATGATAGCTCTTTAACCATTACACCTTGCGCACGCAATTTATCACGAGCGTCTCGATCTGTTGTTGCTGTAATGATACCCGTGGTGCTTTTCCCCGTATCGTCAAGTGCTTTATAGCTAAAGAGTGGCATCGACTTTTACTCTCCTTTCTCTTCCGCGCCCCGTGTAACGCGCAGGACCTCTTCTACGGTTGTCAGGCCCGTTTTAACAAGGTACGCTCCGCTTTGTCGAAGGGAGATCATTCCTTCTTCAAGAGCGATTTTTCGAAGGAGCTGGGCATCGGCATTTTTTGTGAGCTGTCGTTTGACTTTATGGGTAAGCGGCATTAACTCATAGACACCGTGGCGTCCTTTGTATCCTGAACCAAAGCAGTCTGTACATCCATCTCCTCGGTACAGTTTATCAACTTCGAGCTCAAGCTCTTCGAGCTCTTCTTTTGTTGGACTGTATTCTGTGCGGCAATTTGGACAAATTGTTCTTACAAGGCGCTGAGCCAAGACTCCGGCCACAGAGGATGATAGCAAATACGGTTCAATTCCCATGTCAACAAGGCGTGCCATTGAAGATGGCGCATCGTTTGTATGTAGAGTGCTCAAAACCAGATGCCCTGTAAGCGCTGCTTGTATTGCAACTTCCGCTGTTTCTTGGTCTCTTATTTCTCCCACCATGATAACATCGGGATCTTGTCGTAGGATATGTCTGAGCCCTGTTGCGAAATCGAGATTGATTTTATGATGCACTGCAATTTGAGCAATACCAGGAAGCTTGTATTCAACAGGGTCCTCAATTGTCATGACATTAACGTCCGCACTTGCGATCTCTTTGAGAGCGCTATAGAGGGTGGTTGTTTTACCGCTTCCAGTGGGACCTGTAACCAAAACGATGCCTTCGGGGAGTCTAATAAGTTTTTTGAAAGTATCCTCGATACTTTTTTCTAATCCAAGCCTGTTAATCCCTAAGACAATATTTCCTTTGTCTAAGATCCGTAAGACAATACGCTCTCCGTTAACAACAGGGATGGTACTGGCTCGAAAGTCAATCTCGCGCCCACCCATTTTCAGCTTGATGCGGCCGTCTTGCGGAAGCCGCCGCTCTGCAATATCGAGTTTTGCCATTACTTTAAGGCGTGTTAAGAGTTGCGTTTGGTACTCTTGTGGAGGGGAGTGACGCGTATGAAGGACTCCGTCAATACGGTAGCGAACTTTAAGATCGTGTTCAAACGGCTCAAAATGAATATCAGATGCACCTTGCTGAATAGCTTCTGTCATGATCAGATTTAGCAGTTGAATGACCGGAGGATGCTCTTTATCTTCTAAGAGATCGTAAACTTCTGTCTCTTCTTGGTTACGCGCGTTCTCTGGGGACATTTCGGAGAGAAGATCAGACGCTTGATCACCTTTTTTTTCATAATGCAAGCTAATAGCTGCCATTAAGTGCTCTTTTGGAGAGAAGACAGCATCGATTTCACAATCAAAAATAAAACGTAGCTCATCGAGTACGTGTAGATTAAGAGGGTCTGCAACAGCCACGATGACTTTATTTTCGGAAAGCTGAATGGGCAGAACGGAGTGTTTTTTTGCAAAAGCGTATGGAATTTTTTCATACACTTCTGCTTTTAGTTGAAACTCGGAGAGATCATTCTGTATTTTCATACCGTACTGCATAGCGCGCGCATGATTGAGATCGTCTGCTGAGATCCACCCTCTTTGTTGCAGCTCATGCTCGAGATCGCATCGCTTTTTATTAGCACTTGCCGTTGCTTCTTTAATTTGATTCGATGTGAGCTTGCCTAGCTGTTGTAGAATTTCTCCAATTGCCATGCTGCTGCTATCTACCATCGTACTCTCCATAAAAGGACGGCTTCTCTTCTGTTCTACCAAAAAGAGTCTTAATGGTCCCTTCGAAGAGCCTCTTTTTTTCCAGTCGCCTTGCATCTTCCAAAGCGCGCATGAATTCCGGGATATCACCTAAGCGGCGCTTCATGAGCTCGCGCTGTACCCTACTGTGGTCCTCGGATGGGTTAACGATGATTTTTGGAGTCAAAATAATGAAGAGCTCTGTTTTCTTATCTTCCATAGTGGTGGTGCCAAAAAGTTTTCCAAATCCTGGGATTTCTCCTAGAAAAGGGATTTTACTACTTGTGTCTGTGATGTCTTTGCGACGAAGACCTCCGATGATCACCGTCTGCCCATCGTCGATACGCACTTCATTTTTGATGTGACGTTTGGTGACATCGGGTTGTTGATTAGTGGAAGTTCCGGGGCTATCGAATTTAATATCGGTTGTGAGTGTTACAGAATTTTCTTCACCCTCTTCTGACATATGCACTGTTGGTGTTATCTCGATGACAATACCGTAATCTTTTCTAACAGACGTGTCGGTAAAGCGATTGTTACCAGCGTCATCTGTTTGTTGCTGCGTGCCCGTTTTAATGGATATTTCATCAACAATTTCAATAAGAGCTGGTGTTTGGTTTACTGTTGTAACAGAAGGGCTTGCGTTAATTTGAATGTTTTCTTGCGAGAGAAGAAAGTTATATGTGAGATCATAGGCGGGAATACCACGGCTGCTTTTTGTTCGACTTAAGAGGAAACTTAAGATGCCCGCACTGCCATCTGCTGTTGCATCATTCCAGCGAATACCGTTAGCTGTGGTGTTAGCAGACTGAGAGCCTGTTTTGAGTAGGTTCAGTCCAATGCGGTTGTTGTCTCGGATCTTTTTTTCTACAAGGAGTACTTCAATGCGTACCATTTGCTTTGGAATATCAATCTTCTTTAAAAGCTCTTTTAAAGCAGGAATTGTCTGTCTTCCAACTACCATAATAATAGAGCCGGTCTTCGCATCGACAATAAATCGCTCACTCTTTTCATCATCGCTATTTTGCTTCAAACTATTGCCAAGCTCTTCGTCACCTGTGAGTGAACGTTCTGTTAGCATGGATGGGTAAACGCGCTCTAACACTTTTGCAAGCTCTTCTGGTTCGGAATACTTACACGTATAGACTTCGACCGCCTTTTCTTGTGCTCCTGCAACCTGTTCTTCGACATCTTGGATGATTTCATCGGCGTGACGAACCTCGTCCTTTGCACCCATGATAAAGAGCGAACGGGGGTGATTTTCGAGCTTTACAATCTTCAAAGATGTCCAGCTCTCTTTTGCCTCATCCCTCTCATCTTCTGTATCACTACTAAAGATAGCTTGGAGAATTTTTTGCATTTCGGAGGCGTCGACTCTCTTTAGTGCAACGACCCTGTAATCTCTTCCCTTTTGTTCGGTCTCCACAAAGTCGTAAAGTTTTAGAATTTCAGAAAGATTGAAAACAGTGGAGAATATCAAGATATTTTGGCCAAGAGGATGAAAAACAGCTTGTTCATCTTGCGTAAATTTTTTAAGGAATAGTAGCGCCTCTTTTGAAGAGAGTGCCTTTGGGGAGAGCAAAAAACAGACGCGTTCTTTTGAGGGAAGAAATGTTAAATCTTCTCGTTTATTGGTAATTAGCTTGATTGACGAGCCGTTTTCATTGAGAAGGTATAACTGACGTAAGTAAGGATTCAGCTGTCGAATCCCCACTCCACTTGCATTTAAAATATGCTCTAGCATTGCCTTCCAAGACTCTCTTGGAATAGGTAGCGTCGAATTAACACTCAAATTCAGCGAGCCAATTTCCGGAGGGATCAGATAGACGAAATCAGACGCTCCATAATCCATAACAAGTTGGGAGAGGGAAGTCTCCGGTTGGTTCCAAAGAGAGTAGTTTTCTTCTTCTTTACCCATTTCTGCAGCGGTTTCTCTCCAAGAACTCTCAGAGCTGGCAATAGCTTGTTTCAACTCTTGGATTTCATTTAAAAGACGTGTAAAGCTCTCTTCTTCAGCCCCTTGGTCGAATAATGTTTGCGCTCGCTTATACGCTTGCTTGAGTAGGGCGTGATTTTGTTCTAAATTGTTATTGGCCTCTTCTAACTCTTTTGCTGTTGCTGCATCGAAGTCACTATCGATTTGGCGAAGAGACGCTTTTTTTTCAAAGATTGTTTGAGCTGGTAAAATAGATGTAGCCATCGTTAGAAGGATGACTAAGAAAAACTGTTTCATAATAATAAGAGCCTAATACTGTTTTTTATCCGCGTCTTCCATCAGGAAATTCCACTTTTCTCATAGAGGGGGGTGGCACGAGTTTTCCCCCATTTATACTCTTTTTTCCTTGAAGACTCAATGGTAATGGCGGGGGAATGCGGATTTCTTCTCTCTTCGCTTTTCTGCTATTTGTAGAAATAGGCGCCTCAGATCGCTGTAGCGGGAGTTCTATTTCTTGTAATACAGAGCGGCTGCGATTGAAAAGATGACCCACTAAGCACTGTTGCCCGCCTCTTTTTTTAATTCCATCGAAGATAAAGAGCTCTCCGTTGAGCATTCCATTAACGTACTGTTCAATTTCCTGCTCTGTTGCGAGCTTTTGCCATCCACTCTTCGTCTGTATAAGCCAGTCGAAAGGGCTTAAGAAAAGGCGCTCTTCATTGATCTCTAAAATAGACTGTTTACGCGTACGGCTACCAACGAATTTAAAGCTCTGTTCGATTTGCTGTGGAGTCCACATTTCCATGGATTTTGCCAAATGTAGCGTCATTGTTGCACGGCCGGATTCATCCCACAATTTTAAACGCATAATACGCTCGTCAACTTTTTTAATTTGCAGTAAGGGAAGCCCCGTTGTATCTTCGAATCCAGAAGCTTCTTGCCATCGCTCTGCACTCCAAACAAGATAGTCTCCAGCAGTGGCGTAGCAGAAGTGATGCCGCTCTTCGTCGCCAAAATCAATGCGTTCTTTGCCACCGATATGCGCGTACTCTTCTCCACCATGCTCTTCTAAAAAGCGGTCTTTGCCGTACCAACGCGCTTTTTGTCGAACGAGAAGGCCGCCGTCAACGCGCATATCTCCCATCTGCCAACTTTTTCCCGACTGGCGAAGATAGTCGGATTCAGGAAGAGAGAAATTAGCAAAGAGCTCTGGTGTATTAACAAGCTGTCCGCTAGGTGTTTGCATGCTTACGGAAAAGTGCGCCTTGTCGCCGTCTAAAGAGAGCTCGACGTATAGAGATGTTGGGCTGTTTTGAGGGCTAAAGAGGTATTTACCCCCAGATGGTGATAGCTCATAGAGGAGATAGAGTCGTTGATTTACGGAGATTTTTTGAGTCTGGTCACTGCCACGGAGTCCAACATAGAGCAGCTCTTCTTTGTTATCAGGGCGATCGTTTTTACCAAAAAAAGTGAGATGATGGCGTAAATCGGGCAGTTGGAGTGCAGCTGGATTTTTATTAAGAGCAAGTACATTTTTGCCAAATTCTTCTGTATGAATAGGACTCTCTTCGTTGTTTTCGATGGAAACAGTGTTCTTTGTTGCTATTTTTGGTAGATCAGTGGGGGTGACGTATGAGCTCAGAGCGAAAAGAGTGCAAAAAGCAAGGGTGATACCAAGCGTGATATTAAGGATTTTGATAAGCTGCATATTAACCTACTATATTATTGTCTATATTTAATATTTTAACATATTATCTTAAAATTTGCAATTCCTTGTCACTCTCTTAATAGC
>JBDQID010000071.1:0-7084 GCA_040264515.1 Chlamydiales bacterium | reverse complement strand
TTTCCATAAAAACTTTGAGCGTTTCATCACACAGACCAGATAGCGATACTACCAATTCAGGATGAACACCCACGGGGAGTTTTCCTGGGTATGCGGGCACTATTGTTTTAATTTCGGGTGTACCACCAACTGCTGTTAAGAGATTACAAGCAAGCGCCATGTGCAGCATCTCTTCTTGTAATATTTCTCGAATTGATTTTGCTACTGGATGCAACTCATCCTTAATCGACCAAATTGCGGTCAGATACGGAGGCAAGGTTGCAAATTCGAGTGTAACAGCTCCTTGAAGTGCTTTTTTTAGAACTTCCAATTCGTGTGCAGCAGAGAACTTCCCTGTGCCTCTGTCTAGATGATCTCCAATATCACGAAGTCCGCGACAAAGATGTTTGATTTCTATTTCAGACGGATGTAGATCAAGCGCCTCTTGTGTCAGTGTGTTCGTTGTCATGTTACAGGTCTCCTTTTGCGTATTTTCGCATATTCGTTGTTACGGTTTTCTATCCACTGTTTTGAATCAAATGATCACCAAGTCTCATTGACATGGCTGTTAGTGTCAGGGTTGGGTTAACTGCAGTACAGTTTGGAAATGCTGCGTTGGAGCAGACGTAGAGGTTGTCCGTTCCAAACACTTTCATATTTTTGTCAGTAACTCCATCTTCTGGTGTCTCTCCCATACGGCAAGTACTCGTTGCGTGATGACCTCCTGGATCATCCCAGCGGCTAGTCTCAATTTTGTAATCCATGCCTTTTAAAACATTCTTCATGAGCTCCAACCGATTGGTTGCTCGCTCAACAAAGCGAGGATCTCTTTTATATTCGATTTTCGTAAGTGGAAGACCAAAGCGATCTTTTGTTGAAAGAGGTACGAGACGGTTACGGAACTGTCCCTTTTCTTCATAAAACGCTTGGAGTTCCATCTCCATTGGGCCATCTAATATCCCATCAATTTCGTTTCTAGTTTTACCTTCCATCATCAATTTAGCAACATCCGTATTGGGTAGTACTCGATTTTTAAAAATAAAAATCTTTCCATCCTTTTGATATTCGGGACTGTCATAAGTCCGAGACATCAAAGTTGGAAAGTCGTATTCCTGAAGCCAGTGCTCGGGATTTGTCGGCGTTGAGCCTTTAACACGCAAGAATGAGTGCGAGACGATATGACGCCCGAGTAAGTCGTGATTATTACCGATTCCATTGGGCCATTGAGAGCTTGTAGAGCGCATCAATAATTTCGAACTCTCATAGGTGCCTGAGCAGACAATGAATGTATCCGCTGTCACTCTTTGTATTTCACCCGATTTCGTATCGAGGTATTCAATAGCTTCAATTTTACTACCATCACCTGCCACAACTTTCATCACAGGAGAGTTGCTTTGTTGGATAAAGTTCTCATATTTTTTCTCTTCACGCAACTCATCGAGAATATACTGTGCATTGAAACGTGATCCGAAAGGGCAATATTTACAACTCCCTGTTGTCATACATTTTCGATAGCGCGCAATCGGCATTTTTCCCGGTTCAATACCACACTTTCTAAACGACTCGAGCATAACACCGTCAGCTCCCGTCCAGTCGAAGGGAGGACGTGGATATGAAGAGCCGTGACGCATCTGTTGATTCCAACTCTCTTCTGGGTTACCACAAACCGATAGATATTTCTCTGCTTCTAGATAGTAATCGGTTTTGCCACTTCCATTACTGTTTTCAGGACTTAAATCGTGGTAGTTAATCGGCCAGTCTGCACCTTCACCCGTATTGCTAAAGAGATTAAAATCTTCTGGTTTATAACGCAGACACCACGCGCCCCAATGCACGGTGGAGCCACCATACGCCATAACACGTGAGCCAAAATAGCCCCAGTTGATATCACCTTCTGTAATACTTTGACCTGGGATATCGTATGTGAAGTCGTAAGGTTTTCTATCTGAGATAAGGTAGTCCCACCAGTAGCGACGATCCTTCGCTTTTACCTCGGGTCCAGCATCAAGCATCAAAATCGATGTCAGTGGGTTGTTCTCTAGTAGGCGTTTAGCTGCTGTTATGCCCGCTACACCTGAGCCGATGAATACATATTGATGGTGCTTAGGCATCATTTTCTCCTTTTAATATAACTATTTTAAGCCATTTGTTTGATTTTCAGACCCCGTATTCCACAGTGCACCTCTCGCGGCTTATTTCATACGGATCTAACGGCCGCCTGCACTACCGTTGAGGATGTTTAAAGTTCCCTTTACGATACTAAAAGCAATAGATTTATCATCTGTTAGCAGGCTCGTAATCTCGTACACGCGATTCCAAATTGTAGCGAGAGCCACCAACGTATCCTTTGTAATTTAGAGCCGTTGGTTTGACGAACCCTTTGAAGCCGCCGGCCACAACCTGCATCCGGATGAACTCATTAATAACATAAACTTTAGCATGTGCTAAACGAGTTGTGGGTGGCCCATCAGGGATTCCACTATCAAAAAAGAGCTTCTGAAAAGCTTGCTCTCGTCCATACATTGTTTCGAGTTCTTGCACGACAGCTATCGCATTAGCGTATTCACCAACATAGCTTGGCTGCTGTGCAGTTTTTGCATGAATAAATTCGAGCCAGGAGCTTTTCACATTTGCGGACTTGTCGCCCATATTCTCCCACGCTTGACCAATCTCGATAAAAATTCCCCATAACTTTTCGCGCTCACGAAAGGTAAGCAAGTTGTCTTCTGGATCAATTAAAGTTGCAGGTACCTGAAGATGGCATACTTGCCCTCCGATCAATCCATTTTTTTCACCAGTATTATCTGTCATGATAGATGCCATTTTTATTTTTCCGTATTAATAGCAGCGCCAGCAGCTGATGTGCGAACACGCTCAATTTCTTTTTTCACGTCAGATACGTTTGCAAAGCCTTGACCAGAAGAGGCTACAATCTCACTGCTTTCACCATCGATCAGGCGCCAGCGGCAGTTGCCAGCACTGTCTTTGTAAATATTAAAACTTCCACTTTTACTCTTGTGATACGCTTGGTGCGCCTTTCTACGCTGAGCAAAATAGTTTGTAGCTTCGCGCTGAGTTTTAGGGATAGCTGCAATCGTCCCCGACTCTTCATGCCCATCGAGATGGTTCACTTGCGCAAAAACTTCACGTTGTACAGGTGAGAGCGGTTGATCGAGAGCTGCACTAAGACTGCGCTCTGGTAGTGATGGACGCTTAAGTGTTAGCGGACAATCTTTACGTGGAGCTGAAAGTTTTTCCAGTAGGACATCAAACGTCTTCGCCTGCCCTTCACGTGCTGTTAAAGGCTGCTTACGCAAGCCCCACATTTTTCGTACTGTGGCAAGTACAGAGGTGTGTTGAAGTTGCTTGCTCTCCACGCTCTCCTTTTCAATCCAAGGAGAAATTAAAACTGTCGGCACGCGCGCGCCGAGTCGATCAAAATTGAATTGGTACTGTTTTTTAGCGCGGCCATTTTTATCAAACATGTAGCCGTAATTCTGTTTATCATACGGTGTTGGCGAAGTGAATGCATCCGGAGGCAAAATGTATTTATTAGGTGGAAGAACGTGATCGTAAAAACCACCGTGCTCATCATAGGTAACTACAAGAAGCGTTTTTTCCCAAATCTCACTCTTACGAAGCGCTTCGTAAACATCTGCTATCAGCTGCTCGCCGTAACGCACGTCGTATGGCGCATGCTGGGAGTTTGCAAAGCCACCCTCTGAGTCCACATAGCGCGGACACAAGAAGCTGTAGTTAGGAAAGGTTAAAGGCGTTTTCAGATCTTCATAAAAAGTGCTGAACTCGCGTACGCGATCATGCCGCTTTTTCAGCTCGGGGAAATTGTCTGAATCCGATAGGTCGAAGTAGTAAAATGCCCAATCTTTTTCACCTTGCTCATCGATATCTTGATAAATCGTGCGTGCCTCAATGGGGTGCTCCCAAGGGTTATGGACAAAACCAACGGAAGTTGCTGCATGCATAAAGAGGCGATTTGGTTCAGTCGGTCCAGGAACTTCTGAGAACCATTTATCACAAACACAGAACTCTTGTGCCAAACCATTGATCACTGGTAGCTGTTCGGATGTAAAGGATGACATCGCAACTTCAACATGATCACGCAGAGGATCTTTTATAACTTTAAACTGCGAATCAAGCTTTGCCCAATCGTCATAAGTACGTCGCAGTGATGCGTCGTACGACTTCACAAAACCAGTATTAGTTTCCGGGTTTGTGTTCTTGGATCCTGATCCACCAGGGCCCCAAGAGTCGTTATAAAGCTGTTGGTTTGCTGAAGGAAAAGAGTGCGATGGGCCGCCGTATAAATCTTTAACTTTACCATCTTTTGTCACTGGTGGTGGAATATCTCCTTCAGGGATACCAAAATATTTTGCCTTTTGAACGGGAAACGCTGTGGTCTTGCTTGGGTTTTGCGGATCGAGATAATTCACATGCTCGTGGTTCATTCCATCTTTGTCGACTCTCACACCATCCACATGGTCGAGCTGTCCTAGCATATGATCAAAGGAGCGATTTTCCATCATCAACACAACAACGTGCTCGATGCGCTCGCCTGCAAGAGTTTTTTTCCTTGGGGCAGCAGGTGTAACTTTCAAGTCCACACCACTCTCTTCTGCACTTTTATCCCCGAGTGCTAAGCTTAAGAATTCTGCTTGACGGCCACCCTTTGCCCACGCTCCAACCCACGCATCATCTGCAGCTAGGTGCTCAATGAGATGAGTGTGTTGTGAATCTCTCTCTAACATCCAGCGCGGCTGCCAATGGGTGTAGAGCTTACAAAATTCTACAAAATACTCTTCTGCAAGGCGTTGATCACCATGAATGATCAACGAGTTCTCATCGTTATGTGCAGTGGAATTCGTCGAATAATTTGCAGACCCTGTCACAACCACGCAATCGGGCGTATCCCAATCGAGAAGCAGTACTTTGTGATGAACAATTGGATTATAACCCTCGCGTTTGATCTCGGCAAAGAGCGCACCCTCTTCCGGTTCATCATCGAGCGGGATATTACAAGCGGCAACGCGAGGATCCGCACTATGCGCTTCATTAAAGAGTAGACGATCACCGCTGTCATCATTGCCTCGATACACTCTATCCGCCACACCAAAGACCGACTTTGAGTCATCTAGCATCGCATTGATCAAAGCGTTATCGGTCATGCGAAAAGTCATAAAGAGTCGGCTCGACTTTGCGCTTTTTGCAAGTGATACCAAGCGATCTAAGTCTGGTCGATCGGAAGATGAGTGTGGAGAGAAAAACAGCTCGAGAGTATCGTCAAGGCGTACCCCTTGCGTGTTAGCCTCTCTTAATCCTTTGTTATCATTTTGTAACATCAGTTCAAAGTCGGCAAGATAAGCGTCGGCAAGCTTTGGATTTCTAACGATGACACTTTGGTTTGACTGTGTTGTGATGCCAGCTGTTGAAAAATTCGTCGAACCTGTCAGTACAGCTTTTCCACTTCCATCGCTATTTTTTAATACGATGTATTTATTGTGGCTGATACTAACATGCTCGCGCTTATGTACAGTAACGCCTGCTTTTTCCAACAGCTCTAACGCTTGTGCATTAGGGCCTGGCTTCTCTTGCTGCTCTTCAGCCCCCCAATCAAGAGAGACACGTGCGCGTGAGCCAACTTTTGCGATCGCTTCAATCACCGCAGGTGCATCCACGTGATACGCTGCAACATCGAGATACAACGTTTTGTCTTCTGCAGCTTCATTAATAAAGTCGAGAATTGCCGTTTCTAAATCCCTTGAGAGCCAGCTCTGAGCTTCTGGATCACCGTCGGGATCATGTCCTTCTCCAAAAAGACGCTCGTACTCTTGCATTGAAGAGTAGGCGCGATTAAAGTGCACTTCAGGCTGATCAAGACCGTGTTCATGCTCAGGTTCGGTAGAGATTGTAACTCTAACAGATTCTTTATCTGATAGTTGTAATTCATCAGGAGTACCACGCACGGGAGTTACTTCGTATATATAGCGAGAGCCAGATGAGAGTCCTTTTTTACTTTTATCTTCATCCAAACCAAAATCTGTCCAGATCATTGATTGGATGGGAGCTTCGGCAGAAGAGTGTAATTTACCTTTTTCGATAGCTTTGCCCTCAAACTGTAACACAGTTTTCAGCCATTCGGTTTTGCGGTTCGGATCGGTACGTTGGATTGCAAATCCCAGTAAGCCATTGAGTTCTTTCTCTGGCCATTCCATGGCAAGTGCTACTGTATGCTTACCACTGATGGCTACTACTCGTCGATTCTTAAACGTCACTTGGCTCTTCATCATCGCTCCTAATGCAAGGGAATTTTACAACAAAAACTTTAATTAATTAAGTCACTATACCAAATACGGACTCTCATTCAATAAAGAATTTGAGAGTCCGTATTTTATCAGGCAATGAGCCTTGATCTCTTACTATGAAAAATAGCTATTCTCTTTCAAGAATTTCATGGCCATATTTTTTAGACAGCCGAACGATTTCATCAAAATCGTCTGCTGGTACCTTTGTCAAAGCGTTAAAAAATTCAAAAGTTCCAGCTGGCGTAAACGTTCCGATTAGACGACCTTGAGACTTTCCTACATTTGTAAATTTATGAGGTACACCTCTGGGGAGATAAACAAACGTACCTTCTGGTGCCGACGACACTTCGTTATTGACCTGAAAGGTAAACTCACCACTTAGCACAAATAACGTCTCGTCATTTTTATGATGAGCATGCAGTGGCGCACCACCCTCACTTGGCACAGTTAAGAGGAAATAATCCATTAGCTCACCTGTGACATCAGGGCTTGTACGGTATAGCGCATCAAAACCTGTGATGACTGTTTTATACCCCTCTCCTGGCTTTAAAAAGCTAACTTCTGTTTTTTTGGCTTTGTTGGATTCTGCAACATTAGATTCACTCATACCACTGCCCCTGTTTTATTTTTCAATGGAAATCGTTTTGAGAGCTCATCAAAACCATTTTGATAAAATTGACCAATAGCGTCTTCTTTATAGTAAAATGTTGCTACCCATTGAACAACGCTTCGTCCGCCTTCAACATCGATCACACGTAGGTCTGAGAAGTAATTGTGAATTGCTT
>JBDQID010000070.1:0-7152 GCA_040264515.1 Chlamydiales bacterium | reverse complement strand
TGAAGGCCTGATCTCAAATGAACGCTAAAAACCACTCAACAGCGAACCCTCGAACATCCGAAGATTCAAGGCTGATAGAGCACTAGGCCGCAGCGTCCTCAATTTCTATTATTTTAGCGTGGGTAGAGCCGAGATTTTCACGTATAGCAGAGGCTCTGTCTATATTGACAGACGCCGCTAGATTGTAAGCAACGGCAGGCTTGCGACATAGAGGACAGTTTGGAAGAGCTTTTTTGCGGATTTTAAATTGATACTCCGTACTCCTTCCGGTCTCTTCTCCGAATCGTCCTTGCCTAATGGTTGTTAGGCGAACGACTTTAATGACGTTGTCTATAAGAGCTGCCTTCATTTGATTGAAAATCGTGGGGATCATGCACGCTGTATGATAATAGTGGCTTTGGCAAAAAGAGTCCTCGGGTTTCTCTTCATGGCATACAGTACAGTTTTCTTCTTTTTGAGATTCTACCGTTTCATCTTCTGTTTTTTTGGACGGACTCTTTGGAGTCGAAAAGAGGCGTTGAAAGTACGACATTGTTATCGAGTTTACCTCGGGTAGGCTTGCGATTGAGGCTGGGACTTCCACGTCGAGTTTAATCCATTTTTCTTGAGACGCTTTATAAAGAGTGTATCCTTGGAAAGCGGTAAGCCCCAGATAGAAAAAAGGAGAGGTTGATATCAAAGCTAAAGTAACACTACTTACAAGGCGCATTACAGTTAAGGCTTGCTGATTTATGATGGAGTCGGGCTTTTTAAATTTTAGTTTAATATCATACCCGCTATCTTCAACAGCTTTTTCTTGTATACCTTTCGACTCTTTCTCTCCCCAAAAACGGTTGTTTACGTAATTCACAATTTTTTCTGCGCCTTTATGCAGCAGGAGACCTGTGGCAAGAGTACCAAGCAGTGTTATAGGAATAGCAAGATCCTCTCCAACGGTGGTAAATAAGCTTGTAAGCAGGGAGTAGTTTGGGTCTAAAATGGAGTAGAGTTGATAGGTTGAGTATGCGAGAGCTGTAATATCCAAGGCGATGATAAAAGAGCGAATCTTATTAATGGTGGAATACAATTTCGGGGAGCTTTCGCTAGCATAGGCGGCAACGGCGTTGGCTCCGTTATAAGCAAATTGAGTAGGTTGTATTAAGGATGCGATAGAGGTCATGTTTTTTGTTCTTTTGATGTTGTTTTTTGAAAAAGAGGGGAATTTTACTGGGGTTCATTTTATAACTCAAGTTTTTGGTGTCATTGAAAATGTTTGGAAACCTTCTAAAATCACTCAACAACAAAACCGCTGCTGTGGTATCATCTGAGGCAGAATTATCGTAAACCGCTTAATATAAAAGAGTGACGAAGAACTTATGCAGACTCAACAAATACGCCGCAAATTTTTAAACTATTTTAAAGAAAAACAGCACACAATTGTTCCCTCCTCTCCCGTAGCCCCACACGACGATCCTACCCTTCTCTTTATCAATGCTGGAATGAACCAGTTTAAGGATGTCTTTTTAGGTAGAAGTAACCGAGACTATTCTAGGGCAGTGAGCTCTCAGAAATGTATTCGCGTCGGTGGTAAGCATAACGACCTCGATAATGTAGGTCACACTTCTCGTCACCTTACCTTCTTTGAGATGTTGGGAAATTTTTCTTTTGGAGATTACTTTAAAAAAGAGGCGATTCAGTTTGCATGGGAGGCGTCTACCGAAATATTTAACTTCCCTCCAGAAAAACTGTGGGCAACTGTTTTTCGTACCGATGATGAAGCTTTCGAACTTTGGAAAGCTTATCTACCTGAAAATAGAATTGTCCGCATGGATGAAAAAGATAACTTTTGGGCAATGGGAGATACCGGACCTTGCGGACCCTGCTCTGAGCTATATTACGACAGAGGCGAGAAGTACTCTTCGGCACAACACATCTACGATGATGTCGAAGGCGAGCGCTATTTAGAATTTTGGAACCTCGTCTTTATGCAGTCGAATCGCGATGCAAACGGCAAATTATCTCCACTTCCCAAGCAAAGCATTGACACAGGAGCTGGCTTAGAGAGGGTTATGAGCCTTATGGCTGATGTCCCACACCTTTTTGCAACAGATGTACTACGTTCCATTATTGCGCAAGTGGAGCAGGTCTCTGGTGTAAAGTATGATCCAGCAGATGAGCAATTAGCTCCAGCTTTTCATGTTATTGCCGATCACCTCCGTTCTTTAAGCTTTGCTATTGCCGACGGTGTTCAACCAAGTAATGTCGACAGAGGTTATGTCTTGCGAAAAATTCTTCGTAGAGCCGTGCGTTACGGAAGAATGCTCGGTGTTGATAAGCCGTTTTTATCCCAAGTTTTCCCCAGGGTACTAGAGACAATGGGAGAGGATTATCCAGAGCTTCACAGCGCGCAAAGCCGTATCGAAGAGCTTCTGACAACGGAAGAAGAGAGCTTTTTACGTACTTTACGCCGTGGTGGTAACCTCTTAAATCAAATAACAGAAGATGCCCACAGGCATGGCTCTCGGATCTCTGGTGATGACGCCTTTAAGCTCAAAGATACCTATGGATTTCCGTTTGAAGAAATTCTTCTTATTGCTAAAGATAGCGCTTTGCATGTCGATGTAGATCGCTTCGAAGAGCTCGAAGAGCAAGCAAAAGAGCGTTCACGCCGCTCTCATAAAACAACCAAACAGCTGACCGATGACAACCTCTTTGACGGTTTTGAAAAGAGCGAATTTGTTGGTTATACAGAAGAGTCTTCGCAGTCGAAAGTTACAGCAATTGTTGCCGATGGCCAATTTATCGAAGAGCTCTCAGAGGGGCAAGAAGGATGGATTATTTTAGATAGAACGCCTTTTTATGCGGAGATGGGGGGCCAAGTGGGCGATACTGGCTTTTTAGAAAATAGTAGCGCTCTTTTTGATGTTAAAGAGACTCAATCTCCATATTCCGGAGTTATCGCGCAGCAAGGCGCTTTGAAAAAAGGCGTTATTCGCAAAGGTGATTTGCTTACAGCTACAATTGATTCTCAAAGACGCCGCAAAATAGGTAACAATCATACTGTAACTCACTTGCTTCATTGGGCACTTCACGAAGTCTTGGGTGAGCATATCCGACAAGCAGGCTCCGTTGTAGCTCCCGATCATCTGCGTTTTGACTTTAGTCATCATAAAGCTTTATCAGACGTGGAAGTGCGCCAAATCGAAGATTTGGTAAACGAGAAGATCCGAGAAAACAGAGCGGTAAAAGCGTACGAGACTGAATATGCGCAGGTGCAGGAGAGTCAGGACATTAAGCAGTTCTTCGGAGAAAAATACGGAAAAACAGTGCGTGTTATCGATATTGATTATTCAAAAGAGCTCTGTGGTGGTACACATACCTCAGCTGTTGGAAATATCGGCTTATTCCGCATTTCAAAAGAAGGAAGCATCGCAGCTGGAATACGTCGTATTGAAGCTCTTACAGGAGCTGAGGCTGAAAGCTTCTCTCGAAAGAGTGAGGATCAGCTGAACGCGTTTGCGGAAAAGTTAAAAACACACCCAAATAAGCTACCCGATCGTTTTAATTCGCTTGTAGAAGAAAATGAAACACTTAAAAAACAGCTTCTAGAAGTGAAAAAAGGTAGACAAACAGAACTTGTTACAACTCTTAGAGCGAAGGTTAGCCTTATCAAAGGTATACCTGTACTAGCCTCTGAAGTGCCACTACAGACCTCAGAACTTCGCCCTTTCGCAAATCAAATGATGGATAGTATTAAGTCGGGTGTTCTTGTTTTGGGTGCTGTAAATGCAGGTAAATGTAATATTGTGGCAAAAGTCAGTCCCGATATGCTAGATAAGGGAGTGAAGGCTAATGAGATTATTAAAAGCATAGCTCCAATTGTCGATGGCACCGGAGGCGGAAAGGTCGACATGGCACAAGCTGGTGGAACGAATCCAGGTAAGCTAAGTGAGGCGTTGGAGCAAACAAGGAAATTTATCGAGGTCATGTGATACGAGACCTGATTGCTAGTAAGAAGCTACAAGCTTTTAAACGAGCTGTACAAGACGAAAAAGCTCTTCTTGTTGAATCCCTTTGGGATGCTCCAAAGGCGGTTCTTGCAGCCCTTATACGGCAAGCAACAAAAGATCATATTCTTATCATTACCGGGGGAGCTATCGAAGAGATGCGTCTTTTTGATGACTTCCCCATGTTTCACGAAGGTGCTGTTGATGATTTCCCAGCTTGGGAAACGTTGCCCTCAGAAAATATTGCACCAAGCCCAGATATTGTCGGTGAACGCTATAAAGTGTTGCGATCACTGATCGAAAAAGATAAGCCTCGTATTATCGTAAGTGGTGTACAAGCTGTACTGCAGCGCCTTATTTCTCCTGAACTTTTCCACTCTCTTTGCCTAAGCTTAAAAGTCGGAGACGAAATTCCCTTTTTAGAGCTTAAAGAGAAATTTTTAAAAATGGGATACCAAGAAAAACATATTGCTGCGGATAAAGGAGAGTTTGCTATTCGAGGCGGTATTATTGATATTTTTCCCGTAACTTCTCCGGACCCTGTTCGTATCGAATTTTGGGGTGATGAAATTGAATCCATGCGCCTCTATGATCCTGTAGGACAGAAATCAGTTAAAAAAGTCACTGTAATGGAGTTGACTCCAGCGCAAGAATTAGAACTGTTACAAAGTGAAGAGACGCTTTATTCAATATTAGATTATTTAGGTCCAGACACGTATGTTATTTTTGATGACCTTTTAGCAATTGAAGACCGTTATGTCGGTATTGAAGGTATTACCGGTACGATTTCTCGTACATTTAGCTCATTTCATAGCTTCTTTGACTCGCTTGAGACATATCAAAGAATGTATTGGGTACAATCGGATATCGAAGGACTTTGCGATGTTCGTATTTTCGAAGACCATAAGGAGCAAACAGCACACTCTGCAAGGCTAGCCTCATACTCTATCGAATTTGAAATGTTTTCCAGAAATCTTGTGTCAAAGAGATGGTATCATCCATTCCATTCGATACGAGATTACTTCTGTCCTATTGCAGAACCAGGGCAAGAGGTGGCTGCAGAAGATGTTCTAAGAGGTATTTCAGATTTTTCCGATAACGCTTTACATTTGCAATTCTTGTGTACAACGGATTCTGATGAGCTGCATTTAAAGGAACAGCTAGATTCATTTGAAGTGAAACTTCCGGAAAATACAGAATTTAAAAAAGGGTATTTATCTAGCGGTCTTGTTTTACCAGACGTTCATCTGGCAATTTTTCCTCTCCCAGAGCTCACCAGGCGTTACAAAATTCGTCGCCAAAAGTTGCGTAGCACTTATCATACCATGCCGTCCGATATGTATGAGCTTAATCCTGGTGATATGGTCGTACATGTTCATTCCGGTATTGGGAAGTTCTTGGGGATTGAAAGACAGCGCACCCTCAACAATGTGGATGCTGAATTTTTTGTCTTAGAATATGCTCAGAACGCAAAACTTTTTGTCCCTTTTTCTCAGGCACACCTCATCAGTAAGTATATCGGTACGCGAGATGATGATTCTGTAAAATTGCACGCTCTTGGTGGTAACCGCTGGAAGAAGGCGCGTGTGCAAACAGAGCGCGCTATCATGGGATACGCCTCTGACTTACTGCATCTTTATGCAACACGTGATCTCAAAGAAGGCTTTCAGTACGCTCCAGACAGCGAAGAGTTTCGACGCTTCGAGAACGATTTCCCTTTTCATGAAACGGAAGATCAACTGACAGCGGTTGGGGATATAAAAGAGGATATGATCTCGCTCAAGCCAATGGATCGTCTTGTTTGTGGTGATGTTGGTTACGGCAAGACTGAGGTTGCTATGCGAGCAGCTTTTAAAGCCGTTGTAGACGGTGGTAAGCAGGTCGCTGTGCTTGTTCCTACAACAGTGCTAGCTATGCAGCATTTTGAGAATTTTTCGGAGAGAATGGAGAATTTCCCGATTACAGTCGGCGTCCTCTCTCGATTTAGAACGCTTAAGCAAACAAAGGAGACGCTAGAGGGTGTAGGTAATGGCTCTGTAGATATTTTGGTTGGGACACATCGAGTTATAAGTAAAGACGTTAAATTTAAGAATCTGGGAATTGTGATTATTGATGAAGAGCAACGCTTTGGAGTGCGAGCAAAGGAGTATCTCAAGCGTATTAAAGAGATGGTCGACTGTCTGACTCTCTCAGCCACACCCATCCCCAGAACCCTTTACATGTCGCTGCTTGGTGCTCGCGACATGTCAGTGATTAATACTCCACCAGAAGATCGCCTTCCAATAAAGACAATTGTTTGTGAAATGGATGAGACAGTGATAAAGAACGCTCTTTTACGAGAGCTCAATCGCGATGGTCAGGCATTTATTATTCACAACAGAGTGGAGACTATCTACGGCTTGGCAGAAAAAATCCGCAAGCTAGTTCCTCAAGCTAAAATTTACGTTGTACATGGTCAGCTGCATGCAGATGAAATAGATAGCGCTTTTCACGCTTTTAAAAGTGGTGAGGCAGATATTTTGGTTGCTACGACAATTGTTGAGAGCGGTATTGATATCCCTAATGCAAATACGATTATTGTCGATCGCGCCGATATGTTTGGACTTGCAGATCTTTATCAGCTTCGTGGTCGGGTTGGAAGATGGAATAGACGAGCTTATGCCTATTTTCTAACTCCGAAAAAACGTAAATTACCAGTCGTTACTAGAAAACGACTTCAAGCACTTATCGAAGCTGGTGGAGGATATGGTGGAGGAATGAAAATTGCCATGCGTGATCTAGAAATTCGAGGCGCTGGAAATATCTTAGGAACAGAGCAGTCAGGACATGTTTCAGCTGTGGGCTTTCACCTCTATTGTAAAATGCTCAAACGTACAGTGGACACCCTCCGAGGGAATTTACCGTCCTCTATTTGTGAGACAAAAATGGAGTTTTCGCAAAATGCAAGGCTTCCAGAGGAGTATATTAATGCAACTAGTCTGCGTTGGGATGTCTATCAACGCTTGGGTGAGGCTATTGAATTTGCAACTGTTGATACAATTATGAGTGAAGTAAAAGATCGCTTTGGACCCCTTCCTGAGCCTGTTATTTGGCTTCAGCATTTGACCAGAGTCCGTGTATTTGCCTCCAGAAATTACATTACGCAGTTGAAGATACAGAAGAATTC
>JBDQID010000069.1:0-7231 GCA_040264515.1 Chlamydiales bacterium | reverse complement strand
TCTTTTTAGCTACTCCTCGGGATATAGCTTAGATATTGATCTCATCGATCTTAAAAAGATTGATCAAGCCTGCAGCCAACCTTTTGAAAAAGAGAGTTCATCGTTGTCTTATGAGATTATTCCGAAAGAACATTTTCCAAAACTTAAGAAGAATTCACTTTTTCAAGGCTTTGCAAGTTTAAAAGGAAAAGGATTTTCTTCTGGTAAAAAGTATACTTTAATTAACAAAAACATCTCAGGACAAGTTATAGATCTTGCAACTTTTATGTTGAATTCTGAAGGGACTCTTGAGAGTTGTGGAGAGGAATCTATTGAACTTAGCGAATTTCCTATTATGTTAGCAGCTTTTTCTAAAGGCGAACCGATGAAACTTTGTCTAATATCAGAAGACATGAACGAATATGCTGGATGCAAACTTTTCCCTAATCCAATCGAAGCATACGGTAAAAGTGGTTCACATGTTTGGCTGGAAAAGTCAGAGCCATTCGGTCACCTTTACACTTTGCATGGAGAAGGTTTCAATCAGGAAGATATATTAGATTTTAGAAGTATCTCAGGAAGAGAGGAAATAAAAGACACATTCTCTCCTTCACAAGAAGGGGAATTTATTTCTCTCATAATGCCAGCGGTGCATGGAAGAACTGGAGGATTTGCTAGAATAAAAATCCGAAACAAAAAAAACGGTGAGAAGTACAGGTTATCTTTTCCTTGGGGAGCGAAAAGCCTTCAATAGAAGGGAACAAAGTAAAAGGGGTTGATAGCTTAACCCTTTTTACATATAGAGCGGAATGCAGGGAAAATATTCTGACTCGATGAGTCACTATAAAGCAAAAGGATGAGTCTATTAAGATATGGGAAGAGCTTGGAGAGCTTTAAGTACCCTATTTTCAAAAAATACCTAAAGATATTCATATCAAAAACCGAAAAGAAAAGTAACAACAGTTCTGCAATTCCAAAACTGAATGCTGGTGGATGTTTTGAAATAGTGAGGGAGTTTATATGGTTGCTATGGCATTTGTTGTTTCTAACCAGTAGATGTTTTTTTCTATTGGCTATAAATGTGATAGTCTTTAATTTTATTCATCTTTTTGAGTGTTAATCATATTTTTTCTTTTGTAACCAAAAGTCTGAAAAGATGGATTTTTAGGTTCTTTAGTTTCTAGCACGGCAGCTTGCTTGCTTAATCCCATGGGTTCTTTCTGGAAAGCGCCTTGTGAATCGCTGGTCGCCTTTGGATTCAGAGAATTGATTATAAGCCATAGGTTACCTGCCCCATTGAGCCAATCATCTGTTATGGAATATTCGTACCCTTTTGGCATCGAGGATTGCACTTTTTTAAGAGCTGTTAGCAAACTAATATTAATCTTCTCTAGAACAGGATGGTCCCGACGCAGTTTCTCGAATCGCTTTTGGTATAGATATAGCAACCATTCACTCAAATACTTTGCTTCAGAGTACTTTCCTTTTTCTGAAGCCTGTATATAGCTTGTAACAAGAGGCTTCCAGATTTTCTTATAACACTGTTCCTCTGATCCCAGTATGTAATATTTATTTACTATATCATATACTATAGGTTTACTGCTGAAAGACTTGCTATAGATGTAAAAATGGCTCGAAATTATTACCACTAATGTACATATAATAATACTTTCTCCTACGACATGAGGCTTAACATCAGTTTTTCCTAGCCATATTCTCATAAGAAAACCGAGGAGCTTTTGAAATAGAGGTGATAAACAGACAAGAGTAGCCGTGGCTAAGTAAAACTGCGGGTATTGCAGCAGAAAATCTTTTAGCTGAAACCATAGTAATTCAGGGGAAAGGATTTGCTCGCCTTGGTGAAAAGGGACCAAGATTAAAGCTAACCAAAGAGCTAAAATGGTACCTGTTAGTTGTCCAACTATTTCGATGTGAAAGGTGTAATCTTCACAAGAGTGCTTCGGAAATGTTTTTACTATTAGAGAAGAGACAATAGAAGTCACGAATAGCGCAAAGATTACGTATTCAAAAGGCAACAAAAGATAGTTGATTAAAGAAACAAAGATTTTCGAGTTTGGCTCGGAAACATATGCCCAACCATCCAGCCAATCTTTTGTTTGCGATAGAACGAAAGAAAGGAAAATTAGGGTTAATAATAACCCTGTAATATGGCTTATCCTTCTAATCACTCACCCTCTCCACTAACTTTTTTTTGATATAAAGAATTAAACTTTCTAATATTTGCAATTTTGATGCCAATCAGGAGAGGGCTCTTCTACTAAGAGCAGAAGAAGATTAAGTCATTACCCGTTATGTTATCTCTATATATTGCGATAAACAGAAGAGGATATGGCTCCTTGGAGATGCTTAAGTGATAGCACATCGAAAAAACCTTCTATCGTAATTTAATAAAAAACAATCGAAAAGTGGAGTCAATACAAAGCGTAAAAAAGAAACTTGGAATTTTGGATTTCTATGTGAGGCGTTAATGGACAAACAGTGTTAAATATTTTTCAATGAGGCTTAGAAAGAAGGACTGCCTTTGTTTATTGGGTTTTGAAAAGAGGTAGGCCTTAGGCTCTGTGATATTGACATCCAGAACCTTTAAAATTACAAAGTTCAATATAAGCTTTTAAGGGTCCCGCTTGAGGGACGTAGATAAAAGCAGTAAACTTTTTTGAAGCTTTTTACTGTACGAGTTTTTTTTGTATGGAATCCAACACAGTTATCGCATTTTTTTGAGATAACGATGCTTGAAAATTACTTTAGGGTTTTGTAATATATTTAAATTTATCACTCATCTTTCACCTTTATCGGTATGTTTTTTTTGGAAAGCATTTATTAGCTACGAGCATTCCTAAGGACATTGCTAGAATGAAGGTGATGATTTTATGATTGCCTGTTGCTAATCCTACGAGGGCAGGGCCAGGACAGAGGCCTACCAGACCCCAGCCGATTCCGAAGAGTGTAGAACCTAAGAGAAGCCGTTTATCGATACCCGTTTTAATTGCAGGAAGGTTTTTGTTTCCAAATATTTTCATTAGGAAATAGCCGGTTCCGTAAATAGAGACAGCAGAAAGAAGAACGACAAGAAGAGAGGGATCCCATTCTCCGAAAAGATTTAGAAAAGAGAGCACTTTGTTAGGATGGGTCATTTGGGAGATAGCGAGCCCGACTGCAAAGATAAAACCAGAAATAAGAGGGTAAAGCTTATTCATTTGTTATCTCTCCCATAAGTAGTGAGTGATGGATGCTGTAAGTATTCCAACGAAAAGAAACAAAAGAGAGGCGATGATGGATCGGGTAGATATTCGACCTATTCCACAGACGCCATGACCGCTGGTGCATCCACCGCCAATAGCGGTTCCGAACCCAACAAGAAACCCTCCTAGCAAGACAATACTGAAAGAGCGATCCAGATCAGTTGGTAAAGCTGTTGGATAGAAAAACTTTAAAAAGAGACCTCCGATAAGCAGACCGCTGATGAAAAGATAACGCCAGAGGTCTTCTTTGAAGTTAAGGTGTAAGACTCTTCCATAGATGCCGCTAATACCGCAGATATATCCCTGGTAGAGCAGCACCAAAGCAGAGAGGCTGAGAAGAGCTCCTCCGAAAAAGCTTAATAAAGGAGTAAAGTTTTCCACTTCTTTTTCCTTTGTATATTAGGTAAAGACTAGTAAAACAAAGTATGTGTTATCAACGAATAAATAAAGAGATATTTTAATGCATTCCTTTCGATTTACCCTTTGCCTGCTTTCTCGAAAAGGCTAATAAGTTCTTTTTTTTAGGCGAATAAGAAAAGGAGACAAAACAAAGCCTTTCTCAAAGGCAGCAAAAAACATTACCACATTTTGTTGCTAATCCAACAGTCTCTACAGCTGCCGTAGTAGCTAAAACATACATTATATATTTTATCGATGAATCGAAGGGAAGTGCTTTAAATATGCTCTAGAAACTGCAAAGGAGGTGTTATAAGAATCGCTTGAAGTTCCTAGAGAAAAAAGAGTCTAAGAACCTAGTGCATAGTCAAATTGTAATTTTGGGATAGAGAGACTTCAGTTTTACCCGAGCCTGATCGACCTGAAACTGCCAATCAACTCCTTTTTGTTTCTTATTCGTTGCAGTTGACTAAACGGGCCTCCCATAAGCGTCGTAAAACTTAGTAATGAAAGTGCAAATAAGCTAGCGTTAAAGTTTAAATTTCAGGTTGATAGCTGATGTTTTTAACCTAAATGAGCCAAGCATGTAAAATATCCATTATCGAGCGTGGTTGTCAGAAAATAAAAAGGTACCTGTAAGATGAATATTGAGGAATAAAAAATGATCCTAAAGAAAGTTTGGTAGAAGAGGATGAAAAAATGGATGATCTATACAACTCACTGCCTAGCTCTCCGTCGAGTTTTGAATTTTTATTTTGTGATGCAATAAAAATTTTAAGTTTATCAGCAAATAAAGATAATCTAGAAGGGACATACTCAAGAGGATGTATTTCTTTTTGTGCTTTTTCAATAGAGGCGGTGGCAAACTGTTGCATTTATCACATTGACATGGATATTCCAGCGCATAAGTCTGTAGCGGATTCTGAAAGAAACTCAAGACCTCTTGATAAATTCAAAAAATTAGCAGGTGTATATGAAAAGGAGTTTCATAAAGGAGAGAAAAGAGTACAGGTAATAAGGGAATTATTTTCGATTAGAGATGACTATTTTGCGCATGGAAAGAAAAGAGAGATTGATGACAAATCACCTTTCAAACATTTGGCTTTACCAAGCCGAATGAGGCTATGGAAACATGAACATGCACTTACCGTTATGCAGGGAATGGTAGACTTTTTGAATTGATTCTTTATTGATCTTTGCGAGGTAGATCAGTTTAAGGTTCTTGGTATATTAGCTTCTGTGCATCGAGACGGAGAAAGAATTAGCTACTCACATAACACAAGTTTTAAAGAGTGCCTCAAAACCTTAAAAGAATTTAGGGTAAACATTAATTTTATTCCAGGAGAGTGGGAGCAAGGCCCTAAATTCGATAGTTAGAAAATCTTACTTCTTCCCTTTTCTTTGTAAATATCCATGTTAAAGTATGGGCAGAAGCTAAAAAAAGGATGAAAATATTTGCGAAAAAGCTAGCTAAGTACTTTTGCAAATTAGTTGTTTTATTTGGTGTTGTGATCACAAACAGGAATTGGAAGAAAGTATGGGTAACAATAAGAATAACAGGTTTAGGGAGTATTTTCAGGGAAGTCAGGGAGGCTTTTCTCCCTATGTAGAAGTCTGTGGAGAAAGTTATCCTATCGTATATTTAGATACGGATGATAGGTTCGAAAAGAAAGATCTTTTAAGACCGTTTTTGGGATATCGCCTTATAGAGGGTTACCTAGAAGGTTGTGTAGAAGACCTATCCAGTGACAATATTGACCTTTCAGGCCGTAACAAACAGGCACAGTTTTATTCTTTAGTGGTATCTTATGGAAAATGTTTTGCTTCAAGTGGTAAAAATAGGATTAGCTTGGATTCAAAACAAATTTTTTCTAAAGAACCCTCTAAGCTTGAGCTTCATAAAGAACTTCAAGATCTTCGAAACAAATTAGTTGCACATAGTGATTCGGATTTATTCGAAGAGATTAAAACTATACTGGTTTTGCACCCGCGAGAGAAAAGGGTGTTTGATGTGTCTTCACCATCAATAACTACATCATTTCCAAGTGAGCCAAAACGAGAAAAATATTTAGCCCATATAGAATTTGTTCTGGAGATCGTAAGGAGAAAAATAGAAAAAGTAAAAGGAAAAATTATTAAAGAAGTGGAGTCTCGGTCAATAGAAGAGTGGTATACTAAGTGACCGTTTTCTCCTATTAGGAGATTAGAGTTTACCTCCAATAAAAAACTTGGCAATCTGCTGTAAGAAAAATTCACATATTGTTTTAGGGAGCTTTATCAGGGTTTCAATCCAAACGCGAGGGAAGAAGCTCTCTTTTGCTCTATCTTTTAAAAAACCCCTTGCTCTCCAATAGACCTCTTGAAATTCCTCTTTGCACTCGTATTTTGGGAAATCTCCGATTAATCTATATTTTGCGTGGTTTTTGTAACCGTAGGTAATTTGAATTATTGGGTCCTTGGTTAAGCCTGTTTTTTTAAGGCAGCGTAATAAGCGTCCCGTTTTTCTGCAAGAGCAGCTCTATGTTCCGCATGTGGTTTGTCAACCCAAGCAAGGTAAGCTTTCGCTATTCTGTCTAAGTCCAATAATATAGTGACCGTGTCACAAGCAAAAGCACGAAGACGCTTATTGCAATCACCCATATTTTATACTCAAACAAAAGTTCCATCAGTGTCCTTTCAACTTGCAAAAATCTGCACATTTTCTGCACACTGGTAGGCTGAAACAAGCAGTAATTTCCAGTGGCTATTAAGTAAAAACTTAGGCCTCTGTAGGGGGAAAGTCAACTGGAAAGTGCTGATTCTTGCTGATTGAAATGGCTTTGAGTCGTACTTGAAAACAGAAGTCCATTCAGGTGGACCGTAGGTTTTAATTCCTCTTCTTCCTATTTCTTAAAAGATCTAACTTTTATAGTTTTTTAATTCATTATTTTTTATAGGCAATGAAAAATATAGACGACTCTAATAATAGAATCTAGGACATATCGAACAAGTTACCTGTTGATCTACGGTGTAGTTCGGCTGCCATATTTTTTTGATAAAGAGCTTCCGGAGAGCCTTCTTCAGGAGAGTCCTCTTTGGGTCTTTGATTTGAAGAACTTTTTCCAGCTCCAGAAGTGATTTTAGCCTTTTTTACAGAATCTTCAACCTTACTAGCATCTAGATGACTTCTTGTTGTATGGTTCAGCTTTCCATCGCCACCTCTTACAGGCTTCTTTATGTTTACACGAGTTCTTGTTGTTGTTTCTTGTTGTTTAGTAGGAGAACTTTCAACAGGAACTTGAGGGGCGCTAGAAGGCACATGGCGAAAAGCACCGCCTCCAGCTGGAGAACTTCCAATAGACATAATCACCCTCCCTTGTCAGTATATTATAACATATAATACTTTTTTACTAACCAACTATTTTTATGAGGGTTTTTATTGTATTGATTTAAAACTTACAAGTTCTTTACAATAAATGTTTGTTATTTTTTACAACTAGGTTGTCCATGTCTTGTACGGTTTCGAAATCTTTTCTCCCTCCTGTATCTAAAGAAGCTTTTGTAGAAAGCAAGGTTTCAGCAAAGCGCAGTAAAAAGCACAAGAAAAAACGCAC
>JBDQID010000068.1:0-7319 GCA_040264515.1 Chlamydiales bacterium | reverse complement strand
ATCATTCTTGGCATCTCCTTTGGCTCTGGAGCTTTTCATCCATCCGCTGTGGGTTTTGTGGGTAATCTTTCTGGAAAAAACAAGGGACTTGCTCTTACAGTGTATACTTCCGGTGGCGCTTTGGGAATGGCGCTGAGTCAGATTATCTTTACCTCTTTGCACAACTACTTTTCCGGTCATATTCTTGTGTTGGCACCTCTTGTACTCTTGCTGCTTGTTTTTCTGATTCGTATTCCTTTTCCTCAAGCTCCGCTAAAGAAGAACTCCCCTTCTGGATTCAAAGCTTTTACTGCAATATTTAAAAAGCACAAAAAAGAGATGAGCCTTCTTTTTTGCATCCAGATATGCATGCTTTCGATGTATTGGAGCACAATCTTCTTTCTCCCTGATATCTTAGCTCTCAAGGAGTGCTCTCACTGGCTCTGCTATGGTGGAGGCCACTTTGCTTTTATCGCTGGTAGTGCTCTGATCATGGTTCCTGCAGGTTATCTATCCGATAAGTATTGCCAACGAAGCTTAATTTTTGCAGCTGTCTTTGGAAGCGCTTTAACTTATTACACTTTTTTACATACCACAGCACTTCCCTCTACAATAACCTTTTGCCTCTTAATATTACTTGGTGGCTGTAACGGACTGATCAATCCGATTGTTATTGCCTTTGGTGCAAAGCTCGCGCCAGAACAGGCTGGAACAATGTCGGGATTTCTCTCCGGCCTTGCTCTTTGTCTTGCAAGCCTTAGCTACTCTCTGATTGGGCTACTCTTCCATTTTTTCGAAAACAACCCGCTGATCAACGCTTTGAGTTGTGCAGGCCTCCTTTTCTTTGTTGCGATGGGCCTTATTTTATACCTGCCACGTCTAGAAGAGCTCTATTCCCCTACTCAGAGCGAGCAAGAGCAATTACAAGCGATCGAAGCGTAAGCTCGGGGTTTTCCAAATGGCTTATTTTGTGATCAGGTTATAAAGGCGATCGAGATCTGCCCAGTCGTAATAGTCAATTGTTATGCGCCCTTTTTTCTTTCCAAGAGGCTGAATTTGCACGCGGCTATTCAGTTTTTCCTGGAGATTGTCTGAGAGCTCTTCGAGATGAAAATCTTTTGTTCTATGAACAAGCTTTCCAGATTTTGCGCGTTTGGAAAGTTTCGCTGCCGCAGCTTCTGTTTGACGAACGGTCAGAGCGTCCCTTTTAATAATCTCGTGTAAGAGCTGCTGCTTTTCGTTATCCGTTAGTGAGAGTATCGCTTTTGCATGCCCCATTGAAATAGTTTCATCTCTGATACTTTTTTGGATACTGTGTGGAAGGGCTAGCAGACGCAAGTAATTTGCAACTGTGGAGCGCTGTTTTCCAATTTTGTCTGCCAATTCTTGCTGACTTAGGCTATGAGCGTCCATTAGCTCTTTTAAGGACGCTGCTATTTCAAACGGATTGAGATCTTTTCGCTGCATATTTTCAATCAAGGCAGCTTCTGCTGCAATTTGATCACTTCGCTCTCTTACTACAACAACTATCGTTTGCATTTTCAAGATCTCGCACGCTCGCAAGCGACGCTCTCCAGCGATGAGCTCGTAATAATTAGAATTTGCAATGGGGCGTACAACTGGGGGCTGAATAAGCCCTACTTCCTTAATAGATGCTGCGAGCTCTTGAAGCTCTATTTCTAAGAACTGTTTACGTGGCTGATACGGGCTGAGCAGTATCTTATCAATAGCTACTTGGCGGAGTTCACTC
The DNA here is from genome assembly GCA_040264515.1 of Chlamydiales bacterium. Taxonomy (GTDB): domain Bacteria; phylum Chlamydiota; class Chlamydiia; order Chlamydiales; family JBDQID01; genus JBDQID01. The sequence continues at coordinate 5,590 of JBDQID010000068.1, read as the reverse complement.
ATTTATTTTGAAACCTCAGCTAAACGAGAAGCAAGAGCATCAATAATCAGAGCAGAATCGATTGAACTGACATGCCCTGGGTGATAAAAACAGGTTGCTTTACGGCTTAAGGGGCGCCACTCTTCGAGTTTTGTATGAGCAAAGAGGGTGACTTGTGGAAGATTAAGAGCTGCTGCCATGTGCATAATACCTCCGTGCCCGATAAAGGCGAGATCCATCATGCTTAAGAGCAAAATAAATTCTGAGAGTTCTTTAGTTTCAAGAGCAACAGATGCTCCATCAAGACCTTTCATAAGCTCTTTAGCAAGAGGTAAATCTGCTGGCTGGCAAGAGATCACTGTTGCAAATTTTCGCCTCTTTAGAAGCGTATTGAGTATACCCAAATACCCCTTAACTCCAAGAGTGCCCGAAACGCGATTATTTGTTACCGAGACAAGCATACGAGGAGTGTTGTTTGGTAAGGGCGAGAGTCTTTGAATAAGTGCATCTTGATAGCTATTTTTCACCTCTTGAGGAATCTTGATTTGAGGGAAAAATTGTTCTGGGACTTCCTTTAAAAAAGGATTTACAAGTTTTAAAGCTTTAAGCGCTTGATGCTGTTTTTTAAACTGTTCTTCAAAATACTGTACAGGGCGATTTACACAACGGCTATGCCAACTGCTTTGAACAACAGCAACTCTCTCTTTGGCCCTCAGGGCGAGCAAACAAAAATTCATCAGCTTCATTGGTGATGTTTTTGCTGAAATTGCGAGATCGAAACTGTTAAAGCTCTCCTTTAAAGCGCATCCCATTGTAGAGATATATTTATTACCTTTAGGAAATACAACACATTTATCATAGCCGTCTAAAAACGGCATTAAAGAGGCGTTACCTTTCTCGATAAAAAGGGTGATGTGGCTCTCAGGGATTGTTTTTTTTAAGTAGTTAAGAAGAGGCATCGTGCATAAAAGATCTCCTATACGATTACGGCGAACCACCGCGATTCTCTTCATCGAAGCTAAATTCATAACACTCTGATCCTTAAATATAGAAAAAAGAAATAGTAGCCTCTTAAAGAGTTTGCAACAAGTATCTTTTTACACTATATTACCCGCAATATAAGGAGAAAAATATGAAAACAAAAGCTCTCTCTTTTTGGGATGTTCCAAATCTTGCAACGCCGGCTCTTTTAATAAACAGAGCTAACATGGGGCTAAAAGGAGCGCTTAATAAAGTCGATCTTCCTTCTAACCTACGACTGCTATGGATTCGCGACGCCTCTCTTAGAGAGTTAGAATTTGTTGAGAGGCTCATTGAAAATGGCTCTACCGTTAAAGAACATACTTTTCAAGAAGAGCACGTTCTTACTAATCTCCTAGAAACATTTAAACCCGATCTGATCTTACTTCCGTTTAGTTATAAGCGTCATTCATCGATTACTGTTATCAAAGAGTTTGCCAAAACCCAAGCCGTTTTAGCTATTTTTTACTCCTTATCGCACCACAATTTTAACCTTCTCTTGCCTCTGAGTGAGAATGAGATCCTTCAAAAGGCGTACGCCTTGAGCAATTTTCATCGCTCGCAAACAGAGCGTACTCCATTCGATCTTATTGTCTCTGAATTAGCAATAGAACATCAAGCAGAAGCGTATTCTCTGAATCGACTAGAACACAAAGCACTTACGCCATTTAAAACAGATATTGAGCACTGTTTTGATAAAACAGGGAGTGTGATTATTATCGCACCGCATCCAGATGACGCTGAGATTGGAGTTGGTGCTCTCATCAATAAACTTAAGAACAGAGACGTCCATACTGCTGTTTTAAACGCAACAACTGGACATCGCGCCCATATCACCACTGCCAGTATGAAAGAGCATCCAGCTCTACCAAAAAATCTCTTAAAAGAGATCTCTGATATAAGCAGTGATCTTATTGAGAATAATGCAGTGAAAGCAAAAATCCGCTGCTGTGAATCCAAGAGTGCTCTCGCTTATCTAAATAAAGAGGTTATTTTTAAGAATCTTGCCCTTCCTTTTTACGACGCTCCGAATTACATGAAAAGCGAGGAAGATAAGAGAATCATCGATCAGGCGTTTAGAAAAGTTGTTCACTCCTCTTTGAAAAAAGTCACTTTTTTTCTTCCTGATCCATCGGATGCACACCGCTGCCATAGAGCAACAACAGAGCTGTTTTTAGAGCAAATTGTTGCCTTTAAACAAATGAATCCTATCTATGATATCTATGTGGGCTTCTACCATACTCCTTGGACAGGTCCGTGGAACCTATATAATTATTCAAAGAAGAGAGGAAGTCGCCTTGCAGCCATAGTGGGTACTGAGTTACTTTCAGGTCACGGCCAGGAGCCTCTTGAAGCAAAATCTCTTGGCGGCCACTTTGCCGAGAGATTTTTTATTTCTTCACTGTTTTAAGAGCTCTCAGGTTTAGAGGCGTTGGATAAGCTCTTTTAAGGCGTCTACGGTTTGATTAGAAAGGTTTACCATCTCTTGAGACTTTTCTTCGTCAGAATCAAGAGTGAGGACGTCTCCGAGAATTTTACGCAACTGCTGTGAGAGTTCTCCATTAGGAGGCATAAAGCGGTGCGCTCTCTCTAAACTGCTTCTTCCTTTTTCAACTTCACCCATTTCAAGATGGTAGGTCGCAAGCTCCAGCCAAGCTTCGGAATCATCACGAGAAAAGCTCAATGCTTTTTCCAAGCTATGAATTGCTTTTTCGCGCTCACCTTCATTTTTAAAAGAAGCTGCAAGTGCTTTATAAGCTCTCACATAAGAGGGATTCAAACGTATGGCAAGAGAAAATGCGTGTTGTGCTCCGGATTGATCTCCAAGTAGCTCTAGAGAATGACCAAGCTGAAAAAAGACTTCAGGGTAGCTTTTATAGTGATCTGCAAGCTCTTGTAGAGATGATCTAATCAATTGTGCTCGTTGAGTATACTCTTCTTCAGAGAGTAAATCCTCTTGATTTTCAGCGGAAAGTAGGTGTAGCTTCTGGCGTATACTACCCAAGCGTGCTAAAAGATGGTTCTCGTTTAGTTGCAATCGTTTTTCAAAAAAGAAAGCACGCTGTTTAATAGCACGAAGATCGTGATCGTAGTTATCTAAAAGGCTTAAGACTTCTTGGTCAAATGGATTAATTTCAAATGCTTTTCGTAAAAACGAGATGGCATCTCCACGGTTTCCTAAGCGAAAGTTGAGCTTTGATAACACCATAAGCCCGCCAAAGTCTTTACTTAGTTGGGGAAGCGTGCTATCTGTAATCATTTTTTGTGCACGAGAGTATTCTCCAAGCTCTGTATAAAGAGAAATAATCTCTTGCATGTCGACAATATCAACTTTTTTGATTTCTTTGATATCTTTCCATACCGATTGTAATGCGCTATACTCCCCTGTCATCAAAAGAAGTCGAGCAAGCTTTACGCGATTTAGAGTAGAAAGCGGGCGCATTAAAAGACGTTTTGCAAGAGCTACAGCTTGTGCAGAGCGACCGGATTTCACAAGACTTTTTACTTGAATAATTTGATCATCTCCTTGCAGAAGTTTCCGCTGAGCAAGCTCTTCTAGTTGGTTACTTGCTTGCTCAAAAAGCATCATCTGCATGAGAGCTTTAATATATTGAAGACGCGCGCTAAGTTGCGCACCGGACTCCTTAGATTCTGCAAAAAAGTGGCGATACCAAGCGAGTGCTTTATTTACCTGCTGCTGCGATTGATAAAGATTTGCTAACATAAACATCGCTTTAGGGCGTAGTTTTTCAAGCTCATGCTGTTGAGCTACTTGAAGAATAATATCTTCTGCCTTTTTTACATGGCCCAGCGCTAGAAGAGTGTCCCCTATTTCAAGTTGTACTTCCGGTGAAGGCTCTTTAATCTCACGAAAATACTTAAGAGCTCTTTGAGGATCGTTTTTACTGTATTTATAAAAACGCGCTGCTAAAAATGTTAAATCAGGAAGATCGAACAGTTTTTTTTCCAAAGAAGAAAAACGATCCGAGAGTTCTGGCTCTTGAAAGGCTGACTCTTCGAGCATCTGCTCTAAGACTCTTTCTGCAAGTGGAATATTATTCAGTTCAATAAAAGAGTTAAACGCGAGAGTTCTAAGAGTGCGTGATTGATTAAAGGGTTTAGGTAGCTGATGAAAGTAGTCCAGCGACGCTTTATACTCTTCCATTTGATATGTAGCAATAGAGAGGTATGCGATCATCTCTCCGTAAGGCCTACGGATCTCTCTTAACCATCTTAAGCTCGCTTTTGCGTTGTTTTCTTTGAGTGCTAAAAAACCCAACTGCAGGTAGGCAAAATCGCCTAAGGGACGCTGGTTCGCAATAGCTTCTAAGGTTCTTTTACCTTTTTGAACATCACCTAGAGCTATTTGGCAAACAGCTATCATCTCTTTGACATCTTTATCTTTGCTCTCTACTGGGGTTAACACTTTAAGAGCTGAGTCGTAATTAGCCTGTTGGAAAAGAACAAACCCAAGAAGTCTACGTGCTTGTTGGTTGTCTGGATTAACCTTTAAGACCCATTTCAGGCGCTTTTGAGCCTCTAGATAACGACCAATTTTTAGAAGGTAGTGTGCATCTTCTAGCTGATTTGCAAGCTCACTTTTTTCCTGGGGTCCAAAAGAGTCGAGGTGAAAGTGTGCAGCTCCATCATAAATAATAGAGAGCTTATCGATATCATCTTCTTTGGCAGCAAGAGCATACGCATTATTGAGTTCTTGAACAATCACTTGCTTTAGAGTTTGCTTTTCTGATAGGTAGGGAAGAGTTTCCGCCAACTTCATGATTGTCAGTGCCTTTCTCTCCGATCCCTTTACGGACCAAAGGTCACCTGAGATAAGAGCTAGCTGCTTTGCAAAAAGAAAGCGTTTCTGTCCATTTGTCTCGACTGTCGTCCAAAAATTAACAAAGGGGGAAACTTTGGTAAGTTGGTCGTCATCACTCTCTAGCATGCTGATGATCTCTCGTGCGACTTCTTGGCTCGTCTCCTCTGCGAGGTCATTTGGTGACGAGTTCAAGAGAAGGGAGATATGCCAGTATTGAGGAATCGGTGTGATATCACCTTTTTCAAGATGTTGAGAAATCATATCTTGGAACTGTTCTGAGAGATTTTGACGAACTTTACCTTCCTTAAGAGCTCTGTTAAGAACTCCGGCAAGATCTTCAACTAAATCCCAATTCTTCAAAGCAATCTCTTCTTTAAAAAGGGTTACTAAACTTACGCTGAGTCTGCTTAGTTCTTCTTCTGCTTCAAACTCTTCGAGAGTATCGACAAAGAAGGTCATGTGCTCTAGATTACGTTGTTCGATGAAAAGTTCTGCTGCTTTTTTCAGCTGCTTTACGATATGCGCTTTTTCTCGGACAAATTTCTCGTGGTGCACAGGGACTCTATCAAAATAAGATTGCGAGAGCTGATAGTACGGCATGGCGGCAACGACAGGTTTGTCTTCAGCCTCTTTTGCGTAGCTAAGCCCTGTTAAAAAAGCACTTTCGGTTTCTTCTTCAAGAGATAACTGCGTCTGTTTTTTCTCTAATATCTGCCGACCGATAAGGTATTTTCCCTCTTCGATATAACAGTGTGCTAAGCGAAGTGT
>JBDQID010000067.1:0-7341 GCA_040264515.1 Chlamydiales bacterium | reverse complement strand
TTTGTTTTTCTGAGGATACGCGGGTGGTGACAATACCAGCAGAAATAGAGATGAGAAGAGCTGGGATTTGGGACACAAGACCGTCTCCAATGGAGAGAAGAGCGTAGGTTTGTAAGGCGGTGCCGAATTCCATGTTGTTTTGTGTCATACCGATAATGAGTCCGGCAACGATGTTAATCAGCGTGATAATGAGGCCGGCAATAGCGTCCCCTTTAACGAACTTCATCGCACCATCCATAGCACCGTAGAGCTGACTCTCTTTTTGGATGTCTAAACGCTTTTGACGCGCTTGGTTTTGATCGAGGTTACCAGCACGTAGATCAGCATCGATACTCATCTGCTTACCAGGCATGGCATCGAGAGTAAAACGAGCAGCCACTTCAGCAACCCGCTCAGCACCTTTGGTAATAACAAGGAATTGGACAAGGGTGATGATAAGGAAGATCACAGCACCAACAACGAAGTTTCCTTGGACAACGAAGTTACCAAACGTATAAATAATCTCTCCAGCATCAGCCTTAAGGAGGATCATACGGGTGGTGGATATGTTAAGACCCAGACGGAACAGGGTGGTAATCAAGAGCAATGATGGGAAAATCGAGAGGTGAACGGCTGCCGGAATATAGAGGGCGACCATAAGCAGTAGAACAGAAATTGTCATGTTCATTGCAATGAGTAAATCGAGTAGCGCCAGTGGGACAGGGATGATCATCATTCCCAAGATGGCAATAACTAGAAACGCAAGGGCAACATCACTCGAGCGGCTCATTCTCTGAATAGTGCGAGCACCTCCCAGCCGTGAGGAAATGTCGTCTAGAATGTCAAATATCATCATATATCTTTCTCCAAGTCGTCGATATCAGAGTCAAAGGTTGCAGGTTCGTCTTCGCTGTCACCGTTCTTGAGATTTTCAATCCATCTAAGGATTTCTGCAATAGCGTCATATGTCTCAATTGGGACGTAGGTAAAAACTTTTCCATCATCATAGAGTTTGTGCGCCAAATCGATGTTACGTAAAACGGGAACTTCGTGTTTGTCAGCTTCTTTGATGATTAGGTTGGCGATGTGCCCCTCCCCCATAGCAAGAATATAGGGAGCTGGATCTTCATCGGCCTCATAGCCAATAGCGATTGCTAAGTGTGTAGGATTCGTAACAATCGCTTTTGCCATTGAAACATTTTCTTCAGGACCTGCAGAATATGCAAGCTCTTTTGCAATCTCTTTGCGTTTTCCCTTAATAATGGGGTCGCCTTCAGTGTTTTTGTACTCTTGCTTAACTTCGTGCTTTTCCATCTTCATCTCTTTGGCGAAGTTGTATTTCTGATAGAAGAGGTCAAAGATCGCAACGAGAGCAAAAAAAAGGCCGACCTTCATAACAACAGCGGTTAAGAATTCTCCAAAGACGACGATGGTTGCCGATATAGGAAGGCGTGCAGTGGAGATGATATCGGGGATTTTATCCCACATCACGGTGTAGATTAGATAGCCGGCAATGCTGATTTTAAGAACGTTTTTCCCTAGCTCAATCAACGTTTTCATTTTGAATTTTTGTTTTAAATTGGAAATCGGATCGAACTTCTTTATATCAGGCTTAAAGGATTCAAGAGCAAAAACAGGGCCGATGATAAGAAAGTTAACAATAGTTCCAGTGATAGCTACCATTCCAAGGATCGGGAGTGTTGTTAAGAGAATAGTTGTCATAGCTTGTTGCATGAGGCCAGCTGCAATATCTTCGAATTGAAGATTGGGAATAAGGCTGTATATGCTTAAAAAAAAGTCTGAAAGCTGGCCAAAGAGGGTCGGTGCCATTACCATCGTAAGTGCTATGGAAGCTACGAAGGTGAAAGCGGATGGAAAGTCTTGAGATTTGGCGACTTGTCCCTTTTTTCGCGCATCGCGAAGTTTCTTCGGGGTCGCCTGTTCAGTTTTTTCGCCCATGAAAAAACAACCTCGCTATTATATATACTAAAACCTCTCTATATTTTAATATATTTTATTACAGGCAAATTGTCAAGGTTATTAACAGTTTCTTTTTTACTATTATGTCTATCTAAATAAAATATTAACAGTAAGTTTATTTTTCTAGGTTTTTTCGATTGAGAGTCGGTCGAACCGCTGTATGTTAACAAAAAAAACAGGAAAGTAAGTTCGTTGAAGCATCATACGATGAAATGATAATTTAAAGAAATAGGGGAGTTAAGTTATACTGTTGGCCTTAAATCAAATGGAGAACTCACATGGCCGGTTTATCTTGTGGAATTGTAGGACTTCCAAATGTTGGAAAATCCACCCTTTTTAACGCTTTAACTAGTAATAAAGCTGAAGCATCAAATTATCCCTTCTGTACCATCGACCCCAATATAGGTGTTGTCGAAGTTCCAGATCCTCGTCTTCAAACCCTTTCTGATCTCTCAAAGAGTCAGAAATTACTTTACGCAACAATGGAATTTGTCGATATCGCAGGCCTCGTTAAAGGTGCGTCATCGGGCGAGGGCTTGGGGAATAAGTTTTTGTCTAATATTCGAGAAACCGACGCAATTATCCATATTGTTAGATGCTTTGAAGATGAAAATGTTGTTCATGTCGCAGGGCAAATTAACCCTATCGATGATATTGAAGTCATTAACCTCGAACTTATTCTAGCGGACTTACAAAGCGTTGATAAAATTATTGCTCGCCTCTCTAAGCAGTCACGTCACGACAATGATGCAAAAGAGGCCGTTGAATGCCTCAAACGGATCCAAGATCAGCTCAATAATAACGAACCTGTTAGCGGACTCGAATTCTCAAAAGAAGAACAAGAAATTCTAAAGCCGTATCCCTTTTTAACAAGCAAAAAAGTTCTTTACGTTGCAAACGTTTCTGAAAACGATTTACCAGAAATGGAAAATAAATACGTTCAGCAAGTCAGAGAGTATGCAGAGGCGCAAGGGAACTCCGTTGTTACCATTTGTGCGCAAATAGAAGAAGAGATCGCACAGCTTGCACCAGAAGAAAGAGGGGAGTTCTTAGAAAGCGTTGGCTTGAATGAACCTGGACTCAATCGCCTGATTAAATCATCCTTTAGCCTACTCGGCCTGATCACTTTCCTTACAACAGGAGAGCAGGAAACTCGCGCTTGGACTATAAAAGAAGAAACTTCAGCACCAGAAGCTGCGGGGAAAATTCATACCGATATTCAAAATGGCTTCATTCGTGCCGAAGTGGTTAGCTATGATAATATGATCGAGTATAATGGACGTGTCGGAGCAAAAGAGAACGGTAAAGCACGTGCCGAAGGGCGCGACTATGTGGTCAAAGATGGAGACGTCATCCTCTTCTTTCACAACTAGTGCTCTGTCGCATAACTTCTAGACTTTGTTTAAGATCCGTGCGGTAGCCCAGGCAACGCTCTGGGTTTGAAGTTTGGCACTTTTTTTGTGCCTACAACAGCTCGGTCTCGAATTCAGACAGACGATGAGTTTACTTAAGACCACGGTAGTGGTCATTTCTCTCTTTAGCCCAGCACTTTAGTGCTGGGAAAGATAGAAAAAAATCTATGCCACGGTAGTGGCATCTCTCAGGATTTCAAAGTTAAAAAAGAAGAGAGGTGCCGCTGCCGCGGCACACTGTTCTTATTATCCTGTCCCAGCACTAAAGTGCTGGGCTAAAGAGAGTTGCGAGCACTACCGTGGTCTTAAGTAAACTCATCGCCTGTCTGAATTCGAGATCGAGCTGTTGTAGGCACAAAAAAAGTGCCAAACTTCAGAGAGTGAAACTCTGCAAGATTTGATGCGCTTTCTTACAGTTCAAGCTGACAATCAGTTTGATTTGGAGAATTACTGCTCTGTCCGTTAATCTAATACTCTTTATCCCTATGTATTGCATAGGGTAGAGGGTATTGGATTAATAGTTCGAATGAACCTACTTTTTCTATTGCCTTTGCTAAAGGCTTTGGATATCCTTGTTTCATGTTTATTGCAATAACACCTATATTTTAAGGGAAAATCACATGAATATTATAGAAATAGCTGGTCACTTGGGAGCAGATCCCGAAGTGCGCTTTACATCTTCTGGAATGAAGGTTACAAACTTAAGAGTTGCAGCTCGTGGAAGAAGACAAGATGAGACAATCTGGTGGCGTGTCACTGTTTGGGGCGATCGCTTTGATAAGATGATTGCTTATTTCAAGAAAGGAAGCTCGATTATTTGTATCGGAGAGATGCACAAGCCTGAAATCTTTGCTGGACGCGACGGAAATCAAAATATCTCTTTGGAAATGACAGCCGAGATAATTAAATTCAGTCCATTTGGCAAAAGTGAAAATCAGCCTCAGCAACAAGGTCAATTCGGACAGCAAGCTCCAGCACCTGCAGCGGATCCTTTTACAGCTTCTACCGACTCTGCTGCAACTCCTTCAGCACCAGCAGCAGGCTTCCCAGGCTTCGAACCAGCTCCAGAACCAGCTAATGGCAACATGCCCGGATCAACAACAAAGGGCGATGGCTTACCTTTTTAAATGGCGGTGAATAATGAAATTTTCGACAGTAGCAACTTTTGAAAAGCGTAAGCAAGCAGATCTACTTGCTATTCCTTTTTGGAAAGTTAAGAAGAAAGTAGAAGCAGCTTCCACTGTTTCCGACTTTAAAGCTTATGCTAAAGTGCCTTTAGAGTTAAAAGACTTCAAAGGCAGTGAAGGAGAGATCGTTACGGTCTATCCTCAAAATGGCAACAAAGAGAAGCGTTATGTTCTCTTAGGCCTCGGTGATAAAGATAAATTGACAGTGGAATCGCTTCGTCGCGCTTACGCAAAGCTTGTTAGCTTTTGTCAAAGTAAGAAAGATGTCAAAGACTTAAACCTTCTTCTTCCTCAAGGCAGTGAGCTTACAGAAAACAGTGTAGCACAAGGTGTGGCAGAAGGCCTTTTACTCTCTAATTACTCTTTTGACAAACTGAAGCATGACTCTTTGAAAAAAGATCCAGCACAGTTTATAGAGAAAGTAATTTTTATTGGAGCAAGTAAAAAAGAATTAGCCATTGCTAATAAAGCACAAGCTATCTGTGAAGGTGTTTATACTGCAAGAGACCTTGTTAACGGTAATGCAGACGATGTGACACCTCAAACCCTAGCTTCTACTGCACGCAGTCTAGCAAAGAAATTCCCTTCTATCAAAACGACTGTTTTTGATAAAAAACGGATCGAGAAAGAAGGAATGGATCTTCTCTTAGCTGTTAGTCGTGGTGCTGCAGTGGACCCAGCTTTCATTATTATGGAATACAAAGGCGCTCCAAAGTCGAAAGAGACAACAGTTGTTGTTGGTAAGGGTGTTACTTATGACACTGGTGGGCTTAACTTGAAGCCAACAGGCTCCATGGAGACAATGAAGTCTGATATGTCAGGTTCAGCAACGGCGTTTGGAACAATTGTCGCTGCGGCTACAATGGGTTTAAAAGCCAACGTTACAGCTGTTGTTGCCGCAACGGAAAATGGCATTGACTCCAATAGCTATAAGCCAGGTGATGTTTACTCCAGTTACTCCGGAAAGACCGTTGAAATTGGAAACACAGATGCCGAAGGTCGCCTTACACTAGCTGACGCTCTTGCATACAGTGTCAAGAAACTATCGCCTACTCGAGTTGTGAATTTCGCAACACTTACCGGTGCGATGGTGATTGCACTTGGTAGCGAGACCACAGGAATGATGACGAATGACGAATCTCTGGCTGAAAAGTTTTCTGAAGCCGGAGAGGCTACCTTTGAGAGAGTATGGCGCTTGCCTCTCTTTAAAGAGTATCGTGATCAGCTGAAATCGGATATTGCCGATATTAACAATATCGGAGGCCGAGATGCCGGTTCGATTACAGCAGGTATCTTCTTACAAGAATTTGTTGAAAAGACACCTTGGGTGCATTTTGATATTGCAGGAACAGCATATCTTTCCAAAGCCCGCCGCTATAACCCCAAACGGGGAACTGGCGTTGGTGTTCGCTTGATGATCGAGTTTCTTGAGAATCTAGGCAAAAAAACCGCGAAAGCGTAAAACCAAAAAGAGGTCCATTCAATTGATTTGAATGGACCTCTTTTATATCTACTCATCAAATATTTGGGAACTTTCGAAAAGTAAGTTTACTTCGCTTTAGTTTAACGTGAGTTTCATATGCTGGGAGTGCTAATATTAACGCCAGCTCGACTCTTAATTCCGCCCTGTCTACTGGTTTATAGAAATAGTTTTTAGACCACGGTAGTGTTACCTATGTCAGTTGATTATACAATCTTCATAAGCCTGAATAGTTAGCAAATGCTTTTGGAATTTTGATTAAAATATTGGTGATGACTTTTAAAAAAAATGATGGTGAGCTATTATGTAGTTCGTTTGAAGATATAGAGTGAAAGTAGGGTTTAAATAGAATGTCAGAGACTTATTCTGAAAAGCGTATAGATGTAGCACTGAAAACAATGGAAAAACAGAATTGTTCTACAGTGGAATACATGCGTGATTTTAAGGAAATGATTGAAGTTGATCGAATTTTGCGCAATCAAGACACGGCTTTGTCTGCTATTGAGAAAAGATTAAGTGGATTAGAAAAAAAAGTAGCAGAGATTAAAGTAGGGAATTAGAAGCATGTATCAGGAAAAAAAAACAACCTATAATACGCTCCGACTAGACTGGAAGAATGATTCTACAATCGATGCAGAACCGTGGCAAATTGCAGACTATCGCCAATTTTCTCTCGAAGAGCTTTTCAAAGGCTTAGATGCCTTAAAGATCTCTTATGATGACGAACTTTTTCTTTCGATGTCAGAGAGCTTTGATTCTCCCGAAGATCTCACGAACTCTTTAGTTGAAGAAAAAGAGTATGACGAATTAGTTGTTGATCAGATCTATCTTCATATTTTTGAGCTATGGCGTAGGCTGGTTCCTCATAAACCAGTTCTTTCCATCTTTTGTGATGAATTAGATTACTTAATTGAGTCGTATGAAAGTGGGGATCCAGATTCTGAAGCTATTCAAGACGCCCTAGCCAATCTAGAAGAACTCCTTAATCGCAATAGTGATAAAGGAGGAGATCCCTTAGAAATATTTGGTATCGTAACCAGCTGTTGTGCTTTTGATCTAGAAGCGTTTATTTACGATTATATAGCTGAGCAAGTAGATACAGGAAACTTTTCTTATGCTATAGATCTTCTTGAAGGTTTTTATGATTATATCGGTGACATTACTTGGTTTGAACTTCTTCGAGCTCGTCTAACAGCAGAGACAAATTCTGAAGAGAGTAATCTTATTTTAAAAGAAATTCTTGAAGAAACTGCGGACCAACCAGATATCGAACTATATTTTGAAGTAATGGGACTTGTTGTTC
>JBDQID010000066.1:0-7359 GCA_040264515.1 Chlamydiales bacterium | reverse complement strand
TTAATCACATCCACTGATTTCAGAATAAGTTGAGCCGAGAGCTTTTCTGCTGTTAGGACAACTTGTTGACCTAGCTGCCTCCCACTGCCCTGACATGCCTGCCTACAAATTATTCTACAATCGTTATTAAACTCAACTCTTGTATAAGACATCTCCAGGGCTCCCTTTTCAAGATCAAAAAAACGCAATGTAATAATTCCCCTCATTAAATAAAACCAAAAAAAAACGGTGAAGGAGACCTTCACCGTTTAAGAAATCGACTCATAACTAAATTAGTTAGAGAGGTACTCTATGTAGCAGAGGTCTGCTCTATCACCAACTCGTGTACGAGTTTTGATGATTCTAGTGTAACCACCCTGACGCTCTGTAAAGCGTGGGCCAATTTCGTCAAAGAGCTTATTAATGACATTACGGTCATCGTTATAAGCACTTGTGTCACCGTTCTTCGCAGCTCTTGCTTCTGAGCTAGAGAGCTGATTATAGCGCACGCTCATCTCGGCAATTGCTTTTCTTTTCGAAGCAAGTGTATTTTTCTTGGCCAATGTCACCATGCCATCAGCATGACGACGAAGCTCTTTTGCTTTTGTCACTGTTGTTTCAATCCGCCCATGAGTAATGAGGGATTTCAACATATTGGCAATAAGAGCACGTCTATGAGACGAATTGCGGCCAACTTTAAATGTATGTTTTCTGTGTCTCATCTTGGAATAAACCCTTTATTTCTTAGCCAGCATTTCATCTTGAAAGGCGGCGACAGCTTCTGCGACATTCTCTTGGGTAACACCATATTTAGATAAGTCCATACCAAGGCAGAGACCCATTTCAGTCAATTTAGCTTTAATTTCGTTTAATGATTTTTTACCAAAATTACGGAACTTTAACATCTCGGACTCTGGCTTTACAACAAGCTCAGCGATCGTGTCGATGTTTGCTCCACTTAGGCAATTTGAAGCTCTAACGGAGAGTTCAATCTCGTCGATTCTCATGCAAAGTTTGTGCATGATTTCTTCGCGATCACCTTCCGCATCCTCTTTTTCTTCATCGAAAGCGATGGATTGAGTCTTAATTTTATTGAATACATCAAAGTGGCTAATGCCGATTTGTGTAGCAAAAGAAAGAGCTTCTTGAGGTGTGATTCTACCGTCTGTGGTAACTTCAATGATGAGTCTATCAAGGTCAGTATCTTGTCCAACGCGTGTGTTCTCTACGTGGTAGTTAACAAGACGTACGGGGGAGAATACGGAGTCAATGACGATTTCATCAACAACTTTAGAAGCGACAACATGACGCTCTGAGGGAACATATCCACGTCCAAAAGCAAGTTTCAAATCAATTTGCTTCTTCATTGGTTTGGTAATTGTGAAGAGATGAAGCTCTGGATTTACCACCTCAAAAAGAGAGCTCGGTTTCAAGCTTCCAAGAGTGACATCATAGCGTCCATTCTCAGCTAAGTCTTCTTGTGTTACTTCAATTTCAGAAGTCAAGATACGAGGCTCTCTGGAAAGCTCTTCTTCTTCAAGCGGTAAACGACGAAAAAGAGAATTTTTTAGATTCAAGATGATGTTGGTCATGTCTTCGACAATACCGTCAACAGCCATATATTCGTGAGGAACGCCTTCGATGCGAACTGAAATCACAGCAGGTGCTTCTAATGAAGAAAGAAGCATACGTCGAAGTGAATTTCCGACTGTATGACCAAAGCCTCTTTCGAAAGGCTCCGCAATAAAACGAGCAAATGTCGAAGTTGCAGATTCCTCTTCAACTTTAATCTGTTCAGGAATTTCAAATTTTCCAAAAAGTACAGCCATGTTCTTGACTCCCAATAAGCTTTTCAGATTCGTAATAGTTTACTAATAGCCACTCTTATTCGACAACTTAAACGCGACGGCGCTTAGGAGGTCTGCAACCATTATGAGGTACTGGTGTACGGTCTCTAATGATTGTAACTGAAAGACCGCTACTGATGAGTCCGCGAACAGCAGATTCTCTTCCAGCACCAGGGCCTTTAAGATTAACTTCAACTTCTTTCATCCCCATATTCATTGCGATCTTTGCAGCGTCTTGTGCAGCAACGGTAGCAGCGAAAGCGGATGACTTTCTTGAACCAGAAAAGTTCACTTTACCAGCGGATGCCCATGCAATGGCGTTTCCAGCAGGGTCAGTAATCTGAACGATGGTGTTATTAAATGTTGCTTTAACATGGACAATACCTGCAGGAACGGTACGTTGCTGCTTCTTTTTCACTTTTGCTTGTCCGGCTTTTTGAGTTGGTTTTTTAGCCAATTCTTACATCTCCTATGTCGTTACTTCTTTGCTGGTGCTTTTTTCTTTCCAGCAATCGATTTAGTCTTACCTTTGCGCGTTCTTGCATTCGTGCAAGTTCTCTGTCCACGTACAGGCAAGCCTAGTCGGTGACGAATACCTCTGTAGCTACTGATGCTAATAAGGCGCTGAATGTTACTTTTTGTTTGACGTCTCAGGTTACCTTCAACAACGTAATCGTTTTGAAGGATAGCGTTAAGGCGAGCAATGTCATCTCCGCTCAACTCTAGAGCTTTCATATCAGGGTCAAGACCGAGCTTATGAATGATTTCCATGGAAACTGTATTTCCAATTCCGTGGATGTAAGTCAAACTAATGACGAGTCTTTTCTTATCGGGTATATCAACCCCAATAACGCGAGGCATTGTTTTTCTCCATAAATTTTAAATATTGCAGAGTAATGTTATCAAATTAGTACAAAAACATCAATGATAAGATTACCAAAAGGGGCAAGATTGTGATTAATTTCGTAGTTTCTAGCGCCCTCGGATTCTTCCCTTCTTCATAAAGCCATCGTATCGTTTCATAATAAGATGAGATTCTATCTGTTTCATTGTATCTAAGACGACTCCGACAAGAATAAGCAGTGGAGTTCCACCAAAGAAATAAGTGATACGTTGATCGACAGACATAACTTTACCAACGAGTGAAGGGAAAACTGCGATTCCGGCAAGGAATACAGCTCCTAGGAGGGTAATTCTGTTCATTGTTTTTTCAAGAAAATCTTGAGTAGGTTTTCCTTGCTTAATTCCGGGGATGAACGCTCCGTTCCGTTTCATATCCGAAGCAATTTGCTCTGGGTGGAACTGCGTTGCGGTCCAGAAGTAAGTAAAGAAGATGATCAATGCGACATAAAAAGAGATGTAGACAGTGCTTCCTGGAACTAAAAAGGACATCATGTCGCCAAACCAAGTACCGGCCCCTGCAAGCTGAGCAATCGTTGCGGGAAACATCAGTATCGAGGACGCAAAAATAACGGGTATAACACCAGCGTAATTGATTTTCAGCGGGATGTATGAATTACCACCACCTTGCATCTCTTTTCTCCCCACAACACGTCTTGCGTACTGTAGTGGAATACGGCGTTGACCTTGTATAATTAGTATTGTAGCAACGATAACAAAGACAAAAACTGCTGAGAGAACGAGAATTTCAGCGAAAGCTAACTGTCCTGGCTGCTGTGAGTCTAGGTTGAGTTGCGAGATGATTACACCGACAGCTGTTGGTAGTGAAGAGAGAATACCGACTGTGATAATCAAACTGATACCGTTTCCGATACCGCGCTCTGTGATTTGCTCACCGATCCACATTAAGAATACGGTTCCCGTTGTCATAGTGGTCATCATGATAAGGTAAAAGAGCCATGGCACACCGAAGAGTTCAACATCTAGCAGCTCAGAGGCTACAATACCAGCTCTTGTTGTGTTCATGAAGATGGCTGACTTTGCAAATACAGAGGATTGGAAGAGAGCAAGTCCGAGAGTAAGAATACGCGTCCACTTAATAAGCTTTCTGCGACCAGCCTCTTGGTTTTCCCGGATTTCTCGCTGCAAGCCAGGGAGAATTGCCATCATCAGCTGCATAATAATCGATGCAGAGATGTATGGCATAACTCCCAGAGCGGTGACGGTCATTTGTGCAAATGCGCCACCAGAGAACATATCCATCAATTGAAAGAGATTTTGAGCTCCGCCAGATTCATACTTGAAGTATAAAGAGGCCATTTCACTATTGATTCCTGGAACAGGAACAAATGTTCCTAGCCGACATGCAGCTAGCAGAAAAAGAGTAAGCAGTATCTTCTTTTTTAGATCTGGGACCTGAAAAACGCGTTTAATCTGTTCGAGCATAATCTCATGATGGATAAGGGTGTATTAAAAAAGGGGCTCTTAATTCAAAGAATTAAGAGCTTTTGATGGTATATTCAATTCCCATGTCGTCGAGCTTTTTCTTAGCTCCAGCAGAAATGGCATCGATTTCGAAAGTTACTTTCTTTGTCAATTCACCATCACTTAAGATTTTTACACCATGGCACTTACCACTAATGAATCCGTGTGCTCTGAGTGTTGCTTCGTTAACAACCTCTCCGTCTGCAAACATATCACTAATTTGACGTAAGTTAATGGCATCTAAGCGGGTTGCGAAGCGTGCATTGGAGAAACCTCTAGTAGGAAGTTTCTTGAATAGTGGCAATTGTCCACCTTCAGTTCCATGACGACGCTTGTAACCAGAACGAGCTCCAGCTCCTTTAACACCACGTGCGCAGGTTTTTCCTTTTCCGGAACCTGTACCACGACCGAGGCGTTTGTGGGAACGCTTTCTGCCTTTTGAATTTTTTAATGTTGCAAGAACGCTCATGCAGCGACTCCTCTCATAAGCTTTGTTTTTTCACGATTGCGAAGAGATTGCAGTGCTTTAAAAGTAGCACGGGTCTGATTGATGGGGTTATTTCCACCAAGAAGTTTTGCAACCACGTCTTTAATTCCGGCAAGTTCTAAAACAGAGCGAACTTTTGATCCAGCGATAACACCGGTACCTTCTGGAGCTGGTTTGAGAAGAAGTCTAACACCGTCCCACTCAACAAAAACTTGATGAGGGATGGTTGTGCCTTCCATCTCGAAAGTTATAATATTTTTTCTTGCAGCTTCACCACCTTTACGGATGGCGTCTGTAAGTTCGTTAGCTTTAGCAAATCCGAAACCAATTTTGCCTTTGGAGTTACCAGCAATAACGAGAGCTGAGAAGCTAAATTTTCTTCCGCCCTTTACAACTTTGGAGCAGCGGTTGATGAAGAGGACTTTTTCCTCATAATCAGGCTTTTTCTCTTCTTCTTTCTTAAAAGTACGACTTTGTTTTGTCATTTTAGACCTTAATCAGTTGCGTTAAAATTTCAGACCAGCGGATCGAGCGCCTTCAGCGACTTCAGCGATCACACCGTGATATTTAAAGCGGCCTCTATCGAAGATTACAGCATCGATTTGCTTTTCTTGCGCGAGATTAGCTATGTGTTCACCTAGCTTTCTAGCGGACGCTCTGTTTTTGCGTTTAAACTCAGAATCTTTAAATTCACTTGAAAGTGTAGAGATGCTTGCTAGGGTTAGACCATTCTCATCATCAATTAATTGAATTGAGAGGTGAAGGTTTGTCCGCATAACAGACATTCTTGGACGTTGAGCGTTTCCACGGAGCTTTTTTCTGACTCGTAGAGTTCTCTTACGTCTTTTTTCATTTCTTTTTATAAGTACGTTATTCATTTTTAGCCTTTCTACTTCTTAGCAGTCTTACCAGCTTTGCGTCTTACATATTCACCTTCGTAACGAATTCCTTTACCTTTGTAAGGCTCTGGAGGACGTAGCGCGCGAATTTGAGCTGCAAATTGGCCGATTTTTTGTTTATCGGAACCACTAATAAGAATCTTGGTATTTTTATCCACAGCGACTTTGATATCGGTTGGGATAGGAATAATAGTGGGGTGAGAAAAGCCGAGCTGTAGGTCTAGGGCGGAGCCTTTAACAGCTGCACGATATCCAACACCTTGCATTTCGAGTTTTTTCTCAAACCCTTGGGTAACACCTACGACCATGTTATTGATCAAGGATCGGAAGAGTCCGTGGAAGTTTCCTTTTTCTTCATTACCAGAAGTAAGGCTTACTACAACTTCGTTTTCAGCTACGTTAACGTCAATGCTTTCGAGCAAATCGAGTTCGAGAGAGCCCTTAGGGCCTTTGACTTCAACTTTTCTTCCATTAACTTTCAGTTCGACGCCTTTGGGAAGAGATATAGGCGCTTTTCCAATACGGGACATAATTTATTTCCTTTACTTACGAGACTTGGCAGAGGAGTTCGCCGCCAACTTTCTCAGCTCGTGCTTTATCACCAGTCATGACACCTTTTGGAGTAGAGAGAATGGCAATTCCCATTCCGCCTAAGACTCGTGGAATATTCTTGTGTCCGACGTAATGTCTTCTTCCTGGTGTAGAATCGCGAGCGATCTTTTGAATAACTGATGTGCGTCCAGCGCCATATTTCAAAAAGACACGAACAAAACCTTGAGGTCCTTGATCTCTGACCATGAAGCTTCTGATGTAACCTTCGTCTTTTAGGACTGTTACGATACTTAGCTTGATTTTACTTAATGGAATATCGACAAAACGCTGCTCTGCTTTGATTGCATTACGAATTCTTGTAAGCAAATCTGCAATTGGGTCATTTGGTCTCATTTAATTTCTCCCTTAGGATATTTCTTTTTCAAATGGGATGCCTAATTGCTGCAGCAGCTCTTGGCCCTCATCATTAGTTTGCGCACTTGTTACAAAGGTAATATTCATACCTTGCGTTCTTTTAACATCGTCCAAGTTAATCTCTGGAAAGATCTGTTGGTCATCGACACCAATGGTGAAGTTTCCTCTTCCGTCACCTTTTTTAGAGAAGCCTCTAAAGTCACGGATACGTGGACTTACGATGTTACAAAAACGGTAGACGAAGTCATACATGCGTGTCCCACGAAGAGTAACTTTAATACCGATAGGTTGTCCTTCACGGAGCTTAAAGTTAGAAATCGAAGTGCGCGCTTTGGTAAGAATAGCCTTCTGACCTGAGAGCAAGCTCATTTCTTTGAGGTGATCCTGGAGTGCATTTTTATCTTTCGTAACGTCTGCGACACCCATGTTAAGAACAACCTTTAAAAGGCCTGGAATCATCATGGGGTTTTCGTATTTAAACTTCTTTAGAAGAGCGGGTTTAATCTCTTCATTATACTTTTTCTTTAGTACGCTCATTGTGCTATTAAGCTCCCTTTGCTTTTTTGAGAATGCGATAGGAGACATCTTTACCATCATTGAGGTAGAAGTATTCTTTATCGCCGCTATCAGTCGTGCGAACTTTCAATTTCAGAGGTTTTCCCTCAGGTGTAGAAAGAGCGAGATTGGAAGCGTGAATAGGGGCTTCGATTTCAGCTATGTGCCCTTTTTGTTCACCCTGGCCTTTAACGTGTTTCTTTTTGATATTATGGCCTTGGACAGGGAGCGTCTCGCCTTT
>JBDQID010000065.1:0-7434 GCA_040264515.1 Chlamydiales bacterium | reverse complement strand
GCACGACAGTTGTTAGCTGTAGGTTTCTCGCATTCGCTGCTACGCACTTATGTCTTGTCATCTACGGCTAACAACTGTCGTGGCTTCGCCACTAATTACCGTTTTGTTGCGACCTTCTTTATTGATTCTCAATGATATAAATACGAATCTTACGTTGAATAAGCTCTTAAAGTGGCTAAGCGCATATCTTAATATTCAAGGTTGACGACAGAGCGTTAGTACGCTAAATCAATTTGCTTTAGAGAGCTGTAAATAAAAAAGCCAATCACAATTTCTTGCGATTGGCTTTTTATTTTGCGCTTGAGCTTTGATGAAAGCTTTTAAGCTGCTACGGCAATAAGACGTTTTTTAGCAAGCTCGTTAGCTAAAGCTGTTGCAGGGGGGTGTTGTGCTACACTCCATTTATAGGTTTTGAGGACAGCGACACCGAGGTTTATTCCAGCGAGAGCTAGGGCTGGAATCAAAGCGGAGACTGAGAAAACACTGATTGTTAGTAGAGCTAAGCTAGATGCTAAACTTGCAGTACCTAAAAGACTCTTCCAGCTATCGTAGTTGGATTTTGTCTCTTTTTGTTTTAGAGCTTCATACTTTGTAATTAGGCTAGGATTATTGATTTGTTGAGCGGGTGCAGTACGAGCTCCGGATTCATTTTTTTCTCCCTTGTTAAAGCTTCTAATACCAAGTTTGATGATAGCTTTATCCAGGGTTACTGAATTTTGCATTGTCGATAAAATTGCTTTAAAATAATTGGAGTCCTCTTTACTTGTGAACTCGTAAGTATGGGAGGTGTCATGGTTACTATTTTCTGTTAGAAAATTATGGGTTAAATCGTACTGCGTTCCCTTGTAAGTTACAGTGGTATTGAAGTCGCGGTTCTCTTTTCTAGAAGCTTCATATTCTTGGAAAAACGCTTTGAATAAAAGAGTTTTATTATCGATATGTTTATTAGCTCTTATGTTATCTGGATCAGTGGCATCTGACTTGAGGGCGTCAAAAGTTGCGTGAATAGCAGCATTTGCAGCAGTTTTTGAACTCTTGCTTGCGTTTTCACGTTTCGCAGCGATTACTTTGAAGACGCGTTTATTTTGTTGTATGGAGGCCAGTGAATTCATGCCGCTGGTGCCATAGAGCGCCTCTTGTGTATCTTTAAGAGTTTTCTTGTGGTTTAAGAAGTCGGAAAATGACTTAATCGTACCGGCGGCAAGAAATGTCATGAGCGAGTATGTGGCAGCGGGGCTTAAGAATGCAGCGAGCTTCCCGCCAGAGTTTGCAAACTCGGCAATGCCAGCAGCAGGAGTAAGAATATCTGTTGCAATACCAGAGACTTTGTTAATGGTTGCATTGAGTTTTCCAGGGATACTGCGTTTGCGGTCTTTTCTTGCAGGGCCCGTTGTAAGTCTTTGGATGCCTTCGAAATGTGCGACGCCGGAGCGTGTGTTAGAGCATATTTTAGAGAATACTTTTGCCCCTGAATTAAAAACTGGGAGGAGAGGGTGGATTTCAGCGAGATTGAGATTTTTTGTAGCGACGTATGCGAAGTGTGACATAGTGGCAAAAAGCTTAAGAGCTGTTTTGATGCCGCCGATGCCGTCGTTAAGGAGTTTCCATGTTCCGTTAGCTGTAGATTGTACTACATGGACAGGTAGTATAGGGCGTTTGTGGTGTTGTATGTTTAATGCAGGTACAGCAGAAATATCAGCCATTTGTATGCATCTCCTTCCCACTTGGGATGATAAGTTAAAAAGTGTTAAACAGGTCCCGGATTTATTTCGTTTCGTGTTTCTAACAAAGGAAACAATTATACTTGATTTGTTAAGTAAATGTAAAGGAAAAATAGGCAAAATGTAAATAAAAGTCGAAAAAGGTTGACAAAACAGAAGAAAAGCTCTATGAATTTTCCCACTTTTTAAAAAGTTCCGTTCTAATTTTAGGAGTTTCTGTGTCTTTTTTCACTTCCCTTGCTAGACTCTTTGAGCCAGCGCCTCATTTGGCCGAAATTCAAGATAAAGAAGAAATTAGAAAAAATTATAAATACTGGCGTATTCGAATTTTTTATTCGATGTATATTGGATATGTCTTTTATTATTTTACTCGGAAAAGTTTTACTTTTGCAGCTGCGGCGATGAAGCGAGAGCTTGGAATGGACGAGGTTCAAATCGGGTTGATTGGAACTGTTTTTGCTTTAGCCTATGGGATGAGTAAATTTACCTCTGGTATTCTCTCTGATCGGTCGAATCCTCGCTATTTCATGAGTTTTGGCTTGATTGCTACTGGTGTTTTTAACCTCTGCTTTGGTTTTTCTTCTTCGATCACACTGCTTGTTGTTTTTTGGGGGCTTAATGGTTGGTTTCAAGGGTGTGGTTGGCCTCCGTCTGCACGTCTTTTGACTCACTGGTACTCACGCTCGGAACGTGGGACTTGGTGGGGTGTTTGGAACACATCGCATAACCTTGGTGGAGCGTTGATTCCACTTCTTGCAGCGTTTTGTGCTCAGCAGTTGGGATGGCGTTATGCTCTTTATATTCCAGGGGTTATTGGCATTGGTGTTGGTCTTATGATCATGAACCGTCTGCGTGATACACCGCAATCTTTGGGGCTTCCGTCAGTCGAGAAGTTTCGCCATGATCACCCCTCTGAGGAAGCTGAAAAAGAGCTTTCTGTCAGGGAAGTTTTGGTTGATTACGTCTTGAATAATAAGTACATTTGGATTTTAGCATCTGCTTATTTTTTCGTGTATATTGTCCGGCAAGCTGTTAATGATTGGAGCTTCATGTATTTTACCGAATACAAGGGGTATGGAGACTTTAAGGCTGGAGCTTGTGTTTCTTGGTTTGAGGTAGGTGGATTTTTTGGTAGTTTGGTAGCAGGTTGGGGATCTGATTATTTGTTTTCAGGGAGAAGGGGTCCTATCAACGTTCTTTTTTCTGCAGGTCTTGCCTTCGCTGTTGCAGCTCTTTGGTACATGCCCTTTGATAGTGTCATCGCAGATTCGTTATCTATTTTTACGATTGGTTTTTTTGTCTTTGGACCGCAGTTACTCATTGGTGTGGCAGCAGCAGAACTCTCTCATAAAAAAGCTGCCGCAACGGCAACTGGCTTTGCAGGACTCTTTGCTTATACCGGTGCTGCAATGGCCGGAATGCCCTTAGGTAAGGTTATTCGCGACATGGGATGGGAGAGCTTCTTTGTAGCTCTTGTTCTTTGTTCTGCTACAGCGTCCTTGCTTTTGTTGCCCCTTTGGTCTGCAACAAAAAATCCCAAATACCAAGATTGATTTTTGTAAGATAAAGAGCACAAGGGTTTTAAAGAAGGTTTTTTTCTTTTTTTTAATCTTCTTTGAAACTTTCGCCTTTTCTTCGCTTCCTTTGTGCTTTTAGTGTTAAAAAAAACGGCTTCGTACACCTCTTGCTTAAAATAGCTCTTTGCCTCTTTGTCTGTTTGCGATAAACTTGTCTGAGCTTTCTCTAACTTGCAACATAAAAGAGACTTAAAAAATGTCTTGGGTTCCCCTTCACGTTCATTCACAATATTCGATTCTAGAAGCGTCCGCTCCTCTCAAAGCTATCGCGAAAAAAGCAGCAGAATTCAATATGCCGGCAGCAGCACTGACCGATTACGGTAATCTTTTTGGAGTTGTTGAATTTTTTAAAGCGTGTAAAGGAGCTGGTGTTAAGCCAATTTTTGGCTCGAGCTTTTACATGGCGCCTGGCTCTCGAGAGGAGAAAGTTCGTGGTATTGGAGGGCGTACAGGATATCAGCTGATTCTTCTAGCAAAGAATGAAAAGGGCTACCATAACCTCTGTGAGCTTTCATCGAGAGGGCAGTTAGAAGGTTTCTACTATCATCCACGAATCGACAAAGAACTTCTTGAGAGCTGTCATGAAGGTCTCGTGTGTCTCTCCGGAGGTACAGGCGGGCTTGTAGCAGTTACTGCGTTAGAGGGATCTGAGGAGCTCTTAGATCAAGAAATCAGCTGGCATCATAAACTTTTTGGTGATGATTACTATTTCGAGCTTCAGCGTCATCAGATGAGTGAAGAGAATTTAGAAGCTGACGGGATGTATGAAGAGTCGTGGTTAAATCAGAGTTATCGAAGTAATATTGAAAAACAAAGAAAAGTAGAAGAAATTCTTTTACGAAAAGCAAAAGAGTACAATATTTCGCTTGTGGCAACGAATGCTAGCCATTACATGGAAAGAGCGGATTTCGAAGCTCATGAAATTTTGCTGAATGTTCAATCGGGAGAGCCGTGTGAGAAGTGGGAAAAGGATTCAATGGGGAATAATAAAAACCGTATTCCCAATCCAAAGCGACGCACATTTTTCTCGCATGAATTCTATTTTAAATCACCAGAACAGATGCAGGCACTCTTCGCGGATATTCCAGAGGCAATTAGTAACACTTTATTGATTGCCGATAAGTGCTCTGTTGAGATCGATTTTGATACAAAACATTATCCGGTTTATATCCCACCTTCATTAGAGAATAAAGAGTATACTGCAGAAGAGCAAAAAATTGAGGCCGAGAAGTTTTTTATCCAGTTGTGTGAGGAGGGTATTCCAAGGCGATATACAAAAGAGCGGCTTGAAAAAGTTAAAGAGCAGTATCCAGATCGAGATCCAATGGATGTTGTTCGAGAAAGATTAAAGATGGAGCTCGATGTTATTGTATCGAAAAACCTCTGTGACTATCTTCTTATTGTTTGGGACTTTATCCATTGGGCAAAAAACAAAGGTATTCCCGTAGGGCCAGGTCGGGGTTCTGGTGCTGGTGGTATTACTCTTTATCTTGTAGGTATCACAGACATTGAGCCTTTGCGTTTCAATCTCTTCTTTGAGCGATTCATTAACCCAGAGCGGATGTCTTATCCGGATATCGATGTTGACATTTGCATGGATCGCCGTAATGAAGTGATTGATTATACGCTTAACAAATATGGTAAAGAGAGCGTTGCGCAGATTATTACTTTCGGTTCGATGAAAGCGAAGATGGTGATAAAGGATGTGGGAAGGGTGCTGAGCGTTCCTCTTTCTAAAGTGAATGCGATTGCAAAGCTTGTACCAGAAGAGCTGAATATTACTTTAGAAAAGGCTCTTAATATTGATCCTGATCTGTATCAGATGACACTTGATGACGAGGAAGCTGCACGGATTATCAAAATTGGTAAGAAGCTTGAGGGCTCTATTCGAAACATTGGAGTGCATGCTGCAGGAATCATTATTTGTAGCGACGAGCTTACCAATCACATCCCTTTAACAAGGAACAAAGATTCCGATATCTCGCTTACGCAGTTTTCGATGAAACCTGTTGAGGCTGTCGGAATGCTTAAAGTCGATTTCTTGGGGCTCAAAACATTGACATCGATTCAAAAAGCTGTTGATTCGATTAAAGAGACGAAAAATATCGATATCGATGCATATGATTTGCCTCTAGATGATAAGGCAGCGTTTAGCCTTCTTAATCAAGGTAAAACACTTGGTGTCTTTCAGCTTGAATCTGCTGGAATGCAAGAGCTTGCGCGGCAGTTGCATTTGGATAAGTTCGAAGAGATCATAGCTGTTGTTTCGCT
The DNA here is from genome assembly GCA_040264515.1 of Chlamydiales bacterium. Lineage (GTDB taxonomy): Bacteria > Chlamydiota > Chlamydiia > Chlamydiales > JBDQID01 > JBDQID01. Next base: position 1,865 of record JBDQID010000065.1, on the reverse strand, counting down.
TTATCGCCCTGGTCCGATGGACATGATCCCCTCGTTTTGTGCACGAAAGCACGGTAGAGAGCCGATTTTATACGACCACGAATGGGTTGAAGATATTCTTGGGGAGACCTATGGGATTATGGTCTATCAGGAGCAGGTGATGCAAATCGCTCAAAAACTTGCCAACTACTCTCTTGGAGAGGGGGATGTGCTTCGTCGTGCCATGGGTAAAAAAGATATGGCGGAGATGGCCAATCAACGCGATAAGTTTTTAACCGGGGCGAAAAGTAATGGTATTACGGAGTCTGTGGCAGCTGGTATTTTTGATCAGATGGAGAAGTTTGCCTCCTATGGCTTTAACAAATCTCACGCTGCAGCCTATGGCTATCTCTCCTATGCAACGGCTTATATGAAGGCAAACTATCCCAAAGAGTGGATGGCAGCTTTGATGACTTGTGATAGTGATGACTTGACCAAGGTATCGAAGTTTATTCGGGAGTGTCAGGCAATGGACATTCCGATACTCTCACCTGATATTAACGAAGCTGGTAGTGAATTTGCCGCAGCAAAGCAAGGTATTCGTTTTGCGATGTCTGGTATTAAAGGGATTGGTGATGGTGTTGTTGAGGCTATTATTATTGAGAGAAAGAAGAATGGTTCTTTTAAAGACCTTCACGACTTTATTAAGCGCATCGAGACAAAAAAAGTTGGAAGAAAAGCGATTGAAAACTTGATTGCAGCGGGGAGTTTTGATTTTGTTGGCTGGTCAAGGGACGCCCTTGTTCTTTCTCTAGAAAGAGACTTCGATGCGATTGTAAAAGATAAAAAAGAGGCCGCATCTGGGGTTATGAGCCTTTTTTCTTTGATGGGAGATGAGGAAGAAGATCGCTATAAAGCTGTGCCAAAAGTTAAGCTGGCAACTTCGAAACATGATCTGTTAATGAAAGAAAAAGAGCTCTTAGGGTTCTTCCTAACAGGGCATCCGATGGATCATTATAGTAAGGTTATTGAGAGGCTTTGCTGCTTGTCTCTTCACGAAGCTGAGAATATGGACCACGATACTGTTTTTCGAACGGCATTTATTGTGGAGACTTCGAATGTGCGTATTTCAGCAAAAAGTCAGCGTAAATTCGCAATTCTTGTTGTAAGTGCTGGGATGGAACGGTATGAGCTTCCTATATGGCCAGATATTTACGAAGAAAAATCGCATCTTATTTGCGAGAACCAACTGCTCTATGCAGTGCTTCAAGTAGATCGACGAGAAGGCTCTGTAAAACTTTCCTGCCGCTGGCTCGATGATCTTACGAAGGCTGACGAGGCGATGATGGAGGCGTGTGATAGAGCGTACGATCGAGCGAAAATGCGCGCTCAGAAATGGGGGCAGTATGCAAAAACGCGTAAAGAACAACCGAAACAGGTGGTGGAAAAAGTGTCTGTAAAAGAGAAAGAACAGCGGTTCGTAGTAGATTTAAATGCAGACGAGGCACGACTTAGTACGGTTTGTGAGGTAAAGTCTCTTTTCAGGCAGTTCTCTGGGGATTGCCCTGTATCGTTGCAGTTCTCTGTCAAGGAGCAACCCATTGCGTCGCTGCATATGGAAAGTGAGTGGGGCGTGCAACCGTCAGCGGAGTTAAAACAGCTACTGCAAAAAAATCCAGCAATTAAGTGCAAGTAAGAGTAGTAATTCTTCCAGCTCGGTCTCGAATTCAGACGGACGAGGAGTGTACTTAAGAGCGCGGTAGTGGTCGTTTCTCTCTTTAGCCCAGCACTTTAGTGCTGGGAAAGATAGAAAAAAATCTATGCCACGGTAGTGGCATCTCTCAGGATCTCAAAGTTAAAAAAGAAGAGGGGTGCCGCTGCTACGGCACACTGTTCTTATTATCCCG
>JBDQID010000064.1:0-7473 GCA_040264515.1 Chlamydiales bacterium | reverse complement strand
TGAGAGGCATAGACCACTTGACCATTAGTTAGTGCAGTGGCTGGATCTAAAAGATTGCCTCCCGTTGCTGCATCATACCACTGAATAGCCGTTCCTGTAGCTACTAAATCAGCCACAGTAGCTCCTGAACAAAATGTTTGTTCCGCCTCGCCAGTTGGGGCTGCAGGAGCCGTTACACTTATGGTTATAAACTCTCTACAAGTCACTCCATTAGTGGTAACATCTACCCAATACTCGGTAGTCTCTGTAGGCGTTACGGAGATGTTTTCTGTGGTGTCGCCAGTAGACCAGAGGTAGGTGGTCACATTGGCATTATACAACGCGGAAATTTCAGATGCGTTTAGTGCTCTGCCCCAAATTGCAAGATCATCTTCGTTACCGTTGTGTGGTTCATTACTCACAGCTGTAGAAAATCCGATTCTGTAACTTCTCGAGGATTACAACGGTGACATGGATCATTTAGCGCCAATTGGGCAAGCTTTGGCAAATCAACTTCTCTGACACCAACCGAGCGCAGCTGATATGGAAGATCCAAGCTACTTAGTAAATCAGATGTGCTTTTTATAAAATCTCGAGATTTAATTAGGCGCCCTAATATTTCGTACCGTTCCTGAGCAACGGAGGCATTGAATTGCAGTCCAAAGCGAAGCATGATGGCATTTGCTAAGCCGTGATGAGTCTGATAAAGAGATGAAAGAGGATGGGCAGTAGAATGTACGATACCCAAACCTTTTTGGAAAGCGACAGCAGCCATCATCGAAGCCATCATCATTTGGCTTCTTGATTCAAGATCAGGCTTAAAGGTGGCTTTGCGAAGGTATTTAAAGCAAAGTCTAACAGCCTCCATAGCAATACCGTCACACATCGGATGATACCCCTTGGAGACAAATGCCTCGATTGCATGTGTCAATGCATCGACACCTGTCGCAGCTGTAATATGTGGGGGTAGCTTCATAGTAAGAAGAGGATCAGCAAAGACTCTCTTCGGCATTAAGCGAGGAGAAAAAATAATTTTTTTCTCAAAACTTAAATCATCACTAATAACACTGCTTCTTCCCACTTCACTACCGGTACCGCTTGTTGTGGGTAGAGCGATGAGCTCTGGAAGTTCTTTTGTAACTAGCTTGGCTCCACCTTTGTTCTCTTCATAATCAAAGAGATCTCCCGGGTGGAAAGCCATTAGAGCCACAGCCTTTGCAACATCTATCGAAGCACCACCACCAACACCGATTACCGTGTCTAATGAAGCGTTACGAAACAGCTTAACAGCAGCCATCACATCGCTTTTAATCGGGTTTGTATGCACTTCATCGAAGAGATGGAAATGCATTCCACTTTTTCGAAGAGGAGCTACTATCTCTTCGAAAAAGGGAAGCTTCGAGCAAGTTGCATCTGTGACAATCAGTGGGTCTGATAACTTTTGATCTTTCAAATAACCGATAAGTTCTTTTGCAACTCCTGCACCAAAACGTATAGAGGTTGGAAAAGATATTTCTTGTTTTTGCATCCAGTCGATTTCGATCATACTGTTTATAAATCAAATAATTTCAAAATAGCGCTTAAGTTCCCAATCGGTTACAGCTTGCATGGATTCTTGCCACTCCCATTCCCGTGTTTGGATAAAATGTTTTGTAAAGGCTTCTCCAAAGAGCTCACAGCTTAACTCCGAGCGCTTCATAGCCTCCGTTGCAGCTGCTAAATCTCTTGGCAGTACTGGACGATCAGTTTGCTCATATGCAGAACCAACATCGGGCGGCATATCGAGCTTTAAATTGTGTTGGATCCCGTATAGACCGGAGGCTAGACTTGCTGCCATTGCAAGGTAAGGATTTGCATCTGAGCCACACACACGGTGTTCAATACGCGTTGACTTTGATCCTGTATTAAGGATTCTTAGAGCCGAAGTTCTATTATCGATCCCCCAACTTGCACTCGTTGGCGCCCAGTGTCCTTTTACTAACCGTTTGAAGCTATTAACCGTTGGAGCAAACATAGGCAAAATTTTTGGCAGGCAGTGCAGCTGCCCTGCAACATAACTTTCCATTAGCTCTGTCATCCCATTTTTTGCATCAGCATCATAAAATAAATTTCTCTTCTCAGAAAGATCCCATAAGCTTTGATGCAAATGACCACTACAACCGGCGTACTCTTTATTCCACTTAGCCATAAACGAAGGAAGGACTCCGTGTAAATGACCGATTTCTTTAACAGCTGTTTTGAAAAGTACAGCCCTGTCAGCAGCTTCTAAGACGTCATCACAAATAATCGCAGCCTCATACACGCCAGGGCCAGTTTCCGTATGAAGACCCTCGAGAGGGACTCCAAACTCCTTTAAGAGCTCAAAGAGATCGTAGAAAAAGGAGGATTTTTGGGAAGCTCGGAGAACGGAATAACCAAACATGCCTTGTGTCATCGGTCGGAGCTGCTGGAATCCTTTTTCATAAAGGGCCTCGCTTGTTTCTTGAAAGTTAAACCATTCAAGCTCTTCAGAAAAAATGGGCAATAAATCCATACCTAAAGCTCTCTTACGAACTTGCTTAAGAAGGCTTCTGGGGGCAACTTCTAGTAAATTCCCATGACCATCTTCGAGGTCTGCAAGAAAAAAAGGACTGTTTTCTTCCCAAGGAATTTTACGATAGGTTTTAAAATCAAGTACTGTATGAGCATCCGGATATCCCGTATGCCATCCTGTGTGGTCACTGTTTTCGTAACATTTATCCTGGCAGTCCCATCCAAGAACAACATCACAAAATCCAAAGCCACTTTGAGCAGCGGAGAGAAATTTATCGAGATGGATCACTTTACCCCGGAGAATACCATCTATATCCGTAATGGCAACCTTCACTCTTTCCAATGAAGAGCCTTTAATTTCTTCAATTATCGTTGAAATTTCAGGAGAAATCGTTCTCTGCTGAGGATTTGAAGCTGTTTGCATCATTGAGGCCTTTATTTTCTGCTGTTTTATACCAAGATTGGCCATAGGTTTGGATTTCTGGCACGACCTTTTTCTGTTTGGTGTTGCGTTCGACCTTGTTAATATGCCACTGTTTACTACGATCTCCACGCTTAGCCAAACGAAAAAACCTCATACCAGAAAATCCAAACTTACGGCCAATCTTGACGTGTAAATAAAAACTTTACAGATTCCCATTACTGTTGCAAGGAAAAAGAGACTCTGTTTAAAAACAGACCCTTCTGAGTAACACTCTCATAGTTAAGACGAAGTCTGTAAGTTCATAAGGGGCCGATGTTAAACGATTTTTAGAGTTCATTTAGAGCAAGATTGGCCATAAGTTTGGATTTTCTGGTATGAGATCTTCCCGTTTGGCGTTGCGTTCGACCTTGTTAATATGCCACTGTTTACTACGATCCCCCACGCTTAGCCAAACGAAAAAGTCTCAGACCAAAAAATCCAAACTTATGGCCAGTCTTGGTATAAAATCAGCTCCTGATCAACTTAAAAAACGTCAGTTCGACTCTGAATTCAGTCCTGTTTCGTGTTCTAAAAACGATTTTCATAAACCACGAAACAGGACTGAATTCAGAGTCGAGCTCACGTTAAAAAAGTGTTATCCTAACTTGAATGATACCGAAGAAGATCCTGTGACTAGATATTGTGATATAAAAACAGAAGAATGCAGCTCATTATCTTAAAGACATTTTAAGTGTGCTTAAAATCAAACGGTAGGTTAATGTGTGGAAAAAAGTAAAAACTGCTTTTATTAAACGCCCTATCTCTATTCAAAGGAGGGTTGATGAACAACCACGCCTCGTCACAAGAAGTTAATGAAATCCTTTCAAAAAAAAACGTCTGTTATGTTTTAGTCGCTTGCTCTTCTCCATCGAATAACGGAGAGATGAAAGTTGAAATGACCTATGAGGGAGACCCTGTAATCGCTTCATACCTTCTGGAAAGCGCCCAGCAAAACCTTGAACAGCAAATCAATTCGCAATAACGGAATCCAGTAACAATGGAAGAATATTCTGAGTGGAGCGACCTCTCCTTATTTCAACTGTTTCAGCACGATGTAAGCACTGAAGCGCAAATCATCAATGAAACCCTTGAAAATTTCGCAAACAGTTCGGGGAGGAGAGATTCTATTGAAATAATGCTTCTTGCTTCAAGTGCTATCGGAGGAGCTGCGGCTCTACTTTCCAATGAACCTCTTGAAAAGCTTGCAAGAGCACTTTCTCGTTATTTTCTAGGTTGGAAGTTTGATAAACTTAAACCAGAGCCTCAACATATCCCTTCCTTAATGCGAGCTATTGCTACAATAGAATCTTTATGTAACGTCAATGAGGCTGATCTTCCAGAATGGATAAACAAACATACAAGCGAGCTTCTCCATCACACTGAAAACATTCTAAAGCTCACCCCTGACTTCAATATCGAAGAAAAAACACAACAACAAAAAACAACAAAAGAAGAAGGTAGCTCTTCGATTTACCTCTGGCAGCTGTTCTGTCAAGAAATCGATAACTACACTCGAGTACTAGAAGAAGGACTCATTGGAGCGGAAAGACACCCCTATGATATCGAACATGCGCAAGCTGCCGAGAACACTGCTAAATCTCTACTAGAAGCAACTTTCGTTAGTAAAGAAAGTTGTCTTATAGGGCTTGCAGAAGCTGTTAAAGGTTCTTTTTCACAAAAAGACCTCCCCTTCCCCTTACTTTTTCAAGCTGTCGATATTTTTTTTCGAGTCAGCAGAATCGAGTATCAAGAGCTAAAAGCTTGGAAGAGCGCTTATCTAGATGATATCGAAAAACTAGCAGCTCTTCTTCAACAGGGAAGCAAAGAAAGTTTCACCCTTAAGGCTCCATCTTTTGAAAAAGAAAATGTTACTTCTCTTAAAGACAAAACTCTCTTTGTCTCATCAAAACAAATCGACAAAGTAATCTCCCTTTCAGAGGAGTGGTCTATATCAGCGCATTGGCTAAATTTTTTCTCAACCCATCTAATGCAGCTCAAAAGTCGACAGATGGAGATCTTTAAAATTTATCAAGCAATGGAACAGCAAAGACACTTCTCTGCAGATCTCCTAAGAGAGGCTCACGCTCTCAACAAGGAGTACCAAAATAAGCTCTCGAACTGCCTAACTGATATCGACGCCTTTGCTCATAGAACGTCACGACTAGGAGAACACCTCTATAACACAGCTTTATCATGTCGCATGCGTCCATTTTCTGATGAGATTTCTGGACTTTGTAGAATAGTTCGTGATCAAGCTAACGATCTCAATAAAAGTATTGAACTTCAAATCAAAAACAAAGAAACTTTAGTCGATCACCATCTTCTTGAAAAATTATTCCCCTCAATTACTCTTCTTTTAGAAAACTGTATTCAACACGGTATTAAAGAAACTGGCTCTTTGTATTTAGAAGCAACACGAAAAGGTGGCGTTCTTATCATTGCTCTTACCGCAGACGGCTGGCACATCCCCTTTGAGGAAATTAAGAAAAAAGCTTTTGAAATGAATCTTATTTCCTATGAGATTAAAGAGTCGATCACTCCAAGTAATCTTATTTCTTTAATATTAGAAAACAACCTCTACCTGAACTTTCACTCCCTTCAAAAAACACTAAACTCTCTTGCTGGCCACGCTGATTTAGAAGCAAGCGAGAGAGGTCTTAAGGTAGAGCTTCAAATTCCACTTCTTCTTCCTGTTGTCCAAGCTCTTGTAGTTAAAATAGCAGGTGAGGCTTATGCATTTCCTCTCTCAGCCGTTGACAGAGTGATTACAGCAACACCAAATCAACTTATCTCGGTGGAAAATCATACATTTATTACTCTGGATTCCATCCGCATCCCCATGGTAGCTGCCTCGACAATTTTAGAAGTCACAGAAGAGCACAACGAAAAAGAGAGTTACTCTCTTGTCGTTATCAGTGACGGAGAGTTACGCTACGCTATTTGTGTAGACCAGCTTCTTGGTGAAGAAGAAATTCTTCTAAGAGAACTTGATCACTCTCATGGCCATATCAAAGATATCAAAGCTACAGCAACTTTAGAAAACGGCTCTATTGTTCTCATGCTTGACGTAGTTGATTTAATTCAGTCCATTCAAAATAGATTCACTTTACAGCATCAGTAGTATACACCTATGAAACAGCATCCTATTAAGGTATTAATGATTGATGACCAGAAGGTCTTCGGGAGTGCTGCTCAGAAAATCCTCGAACCATATAACGACATCACCTTTTACTTTTGTGGTGACTCCAAAGAAGCGTTTTCTCTTGCCCAAGAGGTCCATCCAACAGTCATTCTCTTAGATATCTTCATGCCCAATGTTGATGGGTTCGAAGTGTTAAAAGCTTTTAAGAGGGATCCTACCTTAAAAGAGATTCCAAAAATCATGCTCTCATCAAAAGAAGACCCTGCGATTAAAGCACACGCATTTACGCTGGGGGCTACTGACTACCTTATTAAATTTCCTAATGCAGTAGAATTTATAGCTCGAATTCGCTATCACTCAAACAGCTATATCCATTTACTAGAACGTAATGAAGCGTATAAAGAGCTTGCTCGAAGTAAGCAAACTCTTTTAGATGAGCTCGAAGAGGCTGCGCAATACGTTAAGTCCGTCTTGCCAACGCCTTTAAAAGGAGAAATCACAACAGATTGGATCTTTATTCCTTCAACGGATCTAGGTGGTGACTCTTTTGGCTATCACTGGTTAGATCAGGACCATTTTGCTATTTATTTTCTTGATGTATGTGGTCACGGTGTGGGAGCTGCTCTTCTTTCTATCTCTGTTATCAATGTATTAAGGGCGCAATCGCTTCTTAATACCGATTTTTTTGTTCCGAGCGAAGTTCTTAAGGGATTAAATAGTACCTTTCCCATGGAAAAGCATAAAAACATGTTTTTCACAATGTGGTACGGAGTTTTTAATAAAGTAGAGCGCAACCTTGTGTACTCTTGTGGAGGGCATCCACCTCCCCTACTTCTTACCGGCTCTTCTCGTGAAGTTGCAAAAGAGTATGAGCTTCATACTCCAGGGGCTATTGTTGGAGGCGTCCCCGAGATGAACTTTTCTAACGCCTCTCAAAATCTCGATTCTTTTGCTGAACTTTTCGTCTTTAGCGATGGTGTTTTTGAGTTAGAACTTTCCAATGGAACAATGTTATCTTACAGTGATTACATCACCCACATAAAGACTCTTTCAAAAGAAAACCGTGCAAATATCGAAGAGATCGTAGCCTCCTCATACGCAATACAGCAAGGGTCTACATCTTTCGAAGATGACTTTTCATTACTCAAAATCACCTTTTAGCTACTGCTCTTTCGCATAAGTTCTTTAGTTAAATTGAAAGTAATTTTGGTCTGTAAGAAAGCGCATCAAATCTTGTAAGCCTTCAGCATGAACTTCCTTAACTCCCCTACAAACCGGGTATTACCCTGCTTTGTTGCACTTTCAGACCGTTGGTCTGATCTCGTTTCTCTCTTTAGCGCAGTACTTTAGTGCTGGG
>JBDQID010000063.1:0-7498 GCA_040264515.1 Chlamydiales bacterium | reverse complement strand
TCGCTTCGCTGCTCTACACCTTGAGCTTGTGCTGCAGAGAACGATTGAAGCTGCTGATTAATCCTCTCGTCCAAAATTTGCATTTCGGTCCGAGAGCTATCAAGGCGATAACGCACATCATCTAGATCAATACGAAGCTCGCGATAAGCGAGGGGCTCCTCTGAGCTTTTCTGAGCTTGCTGTGCCATTTGTTGAGGAGGAAGACAGCCTGTACAAAGGGCCATTATGAAAAGGGTGCTAAAGAGTTGTCTATATCTCATCGGGCGTATCGCTTGTTAAAGAGTTTAAATTGCGCACGTCTGTTTGTAGCCCATGATTTCGCATTGTGACCAAATACTAAAGGGCGTTCTTTGCCGTATGAAATCGTAAAGATTCGCTCTAAATCTACACCTTCTTTAATCAGTAAGTTACGCACGCTATTAGAGCGTTTAGCTCCAAGAGATAGGTTGTATGCCGCAGGCCCTCGCTCGTCGCAATGTCCTTCAACAAAAATATAAATAGTTTTGTGCTCTTTAAGATAGCTCGCCATTTCACTAAGCTGGCGTAAGTTTTCCTGCCCCTTAACAATAAAATCATTATAACCAAAAGTTACGTTACGAAAGATACCTGAAAGTTCTGTATTCTCAGGGCTAAAAAATTGAGCAATCCCTGGGATTTCACTGCCTGGATCTCCAGGAGCTGCTCTTGACTGAGGTACTCGAGAGTCCTGTGTCAGCTCTTGAAGAGCTTGCGTATCACCCAAAGTAAGCTGCCGATAAAGGTCTTCGTTATCTAAGGGGATGAACTCTTCTTCTACGGGTCCTGCTAATGCCTCCGACGATTTTATTTGACGAGACTGTCCATGCTTACCTGCAAGAGAGCGAAAGCCTGTACCGACCTGCCGGCTAGCAGTTTTTGAGTCTTCCCACATTTCGGAAGAAGAACGCTGGCAAGAAGTCATTAAAAAAGCACCAACACACAGTGTGATGATAACTGAAAAGATGGATTTATTCATTATTTCCTCAAGTCAAATTTTATGCATTAATTCTTGGTTCCCAATTAGGAAAACGCTTCTCTCCCGCACCAGAAGTGATCTTTATCGCATCGAGTTGATTTAAATTAATCAAATATAGCTCACTTTGGTTTTCATCACCAGCGTTGTACATCAGATGAAGAGAGTTCGGAGCCCAAGTGGGGTTTTCTTTATTCACCCCTTCTCCGTAGGTTAACTGTTTTTCTTTTCCAGTTCTAAAGTCGTAAACCCAAATCTGGCGTGTCCCATTAGTTTTAGAGCTGTAGGCTAACATTTCTCCATCCGGAGACCATGTTGGGCTTGTATTTTCGCGATTCTCTTTAGAAATCAGAGTTGGTTGGATGTCGCTAGATTTAGCTCCACTAAAAGGGATTTCCATGACATATACTCTCGGTGAGCCGTCTTTATTAGAAACAAAGGCGACGCGATCACCGTTTGGACTAAAGCTAGGGGATGCTTGAGCGCCACGAAATGCAGTGTAGATTTGACGCGGCTTACCAAGTACTCCAACTTGTGGATTATACGCCTGTAGAAAGAGGTCTGGATTGCCACCAGCATCACTGATAAAGGCTATTTTGTCTCGCTGAGGCGCAATCGATGGCATAAGCTGGTTGCCGCGCAAAAAGCTAAATCTACGACCGACACCGTCTCTGATCGAAGCTACGTAAATTTTGGGCTGCCCTAGGCGATAAGAGACGTAAAAGAAGCTACCGCAAGAGTGCCCAGGCTTTGGAGGTAAGTAAGCTGGTGTTACGCAGTAATTACCGTCGTGTGTTAGCTGATGGGCATTTCCTCCATCGTAGTCAGACTCCCACACCTCTGAAATCCATTTATAAGAGTCTGATCTACCATTTCGTATCTTTGCAACATAAATTACTTTTGTAGCTGCAATACCTGGTTCTCCAAAAAAAGCGTGATGAATACTATCTGCAAGTTGATGAATACGCTGACGATCGGTAGCAAGATCTCCGCTTAAAGGGATTCCTTGGATATTCTTGGTAACTGCGTCATCCGTTGAAAAAGTTTCCGCTGAAAGTTTTTTATTCGCAAGGTGTATTCTTACAATAAATGGTAAATTCAGATCACGCCAAGCAAGAGTGTTAAAAGGTGCACCAAACGGCTCTTTAATAGCTTGTGCTTCCCTCTTTTTTGTGTGGGGGACAAGCTGAGTTCTCCCGTTATGATGTAAATCAAACTGCAGAACTTTTTCTAGTGCCTTTACGTAAGTAGAATCAAAACCTGAATGATCAGTAGAAAAAGAAGAGAGGTAAAGAGGTGCCAGGGAGGTTTGAGTTGGAAGACGAACAACCATACCTTTATCTTTAGCTTCTAGAGTCGGTAGTAGAAAAACAGATATAACGAATAGGAGAATTCTGAGCATTTGAGTCACACCTTGATGCAAGTTTAGCGCCCATCTTAACCATCAAGCGAGAATTTTTCCACGAATTTGTGCATCCTTCAGGACAATCACATTATAATATCTGTGTTAGCAAGTTTCTGAAATATAAAATAAGATGAAGCACGAATCCACAGGACGACAAATTACAGTATCTCCAATAAGATTTTTTTCTCTTCTCAAAGAATCTGGCAAAATAAAACCACAGTCCGCTTCAATTAAATTTGGATAACAATGGTTCATCCGCAAAAACAGGACCTAACTTTAACGTGAGCTTAATTTTGAATTTGTTTGTATTAAATAGCTTATGGAGATGGTTTTTAGATCACAGTAGTGGTCTAAAAAAATATTCGAATTTTTTCCCTGTGCAGGTGAAAAAGGCCTAAAATTATTTCCACAAACCATTGATAGGTTCAATATCAAATAAAAACTTGCAGTAAAACAAAATAAAGTCACAATTAAAACCACATAAATACACTTATATATCATATTGGAAATAAAGGATCGGAAAAATGTCATATAGTCAATTACCCAATCAGCCTTCAAACGCAGCATCATTACACGATTACCTGCAGGCAACAGTTCAAAAAAAAACAGGCAGAAGAGGTGCATTACATCAAAAAAAGAGTGATAAATTCAAATTTCAAATCAACACAAAAAATGGGCCAGAAAGCTGTGATCGAGAACAATTCTATAAGAAATTAACCGATCTATTTGACGCAACAGAAAAAATAACGCCTGAGATTATACAAGGTGTGTTAAAGCAACTTTCATTATCTAAAAACATAATCGGTAAGAGAGCTGTAGAAAAAAAAATGGCTCTTTTGCGTCTATTTCATAATAAATTAAAGGCTTCAAAAACTCAAATAGACGCATTATCTGATACAGAAAAGGAGCTCTGCACTAAGATAAAGGATACATCCACATTCACAGAGCTACAGGAACAGGAACAGGAACAGACTAAAGAAGCGATAGACATGGGGGAGCTCGTGCAACTAGATAAACAATACATAATATCAATGCAATCCGTAATGGGTCAGATAGAAGAGAGGCAAACAGAGCTTAACTCCGACTCAGCAGGCTCTGCTGAAAGTAAACAATAGGTATCCTTGTTATAAAAAAAAGATCCATTAAATAATCCCTGTTTTAAAATCAGGGATTGTTTAATGGATCTTTAACTATAATAACGTATGTTTTCGATACAGCTATGTAGCACGAGCCTTGTCAAAGCGATCTGCAACGTTCTTCCAATTAATGACATCCCAAATAGCTTTTAGGTACTCTGGGCGCGCATTTTTATACTGTAGGTAGTAGGCGTGCTCCCATACATCAATGCCTAAAAGAGGCACTAATCCTTGAGTCACTAGAGGGTCTTGGTTAGAACACGTTGCAATTGAAAGGCGATTAGATGTTTTGTTGTAGCCAAGCCATCCCCAGCCGGAACCTTGAATCACTGCTGTTGTCTTTGAGAAAACAGACTTAAAGTTTTCAAAAGAGCCCCACTCTTTATTGATTTCATTGGCTAAATCACCGTCTGAGAGCTCTCCACCACCTTTATTCTTAGGGATAAGATTGCTCCAGAAGATACTATGATTAATATGACCACCGCCGTTAAATTTGATAGCTCCTTGTACAGCAATCATTCCAGCGACATCTTTGTTTTTAGCGGCTTCTTTAAATTTTTCTAAAGCTGCATTAAGATTATTGATATAGGTCTGATGGTGCTTGGAGTGATGCAAGCGCATGATTTCCGCACTGATAACGGGCTCAAGGGCATCATAGTCGTAAGATAATTCAGGAAGTGTGTAATTGGCAAAAACATTTTCTACATCTTGCTGAGCAGTCATTTTGGTTTCTCCACATGTAAGGTTTTTTCTTTTAAACAAGAGAGAAGCATACGCTATTAATCTTTTTTCTTCCAGAGCGGAGTCCGCAACGGGTTTAATTAAAAGTGGAGATTTGAAGTGAATCCCTGCCTGCAACAGGTATGTTAGAAAAACGATCTATGGAAAAACTTTGGGAATATATGAGGGCAAAAAAAATGGCGCGAAGAACGCGCCATAAAAAACATGAGTCTTGAAGGACTCGAACCTTCGACCCCCTCATTAAAAGTGAGGTGCTCTAACCAACTGAGCTAAAGACTCATGACAATGACCCCAAGGGGATTCGAACCCCTGTTATCGGAATGAAAATCCGGTGTCCTAGACCTGGCTAGACGATGGGGCCTTTTAACTGGCTTTCGCCGTAAAAGGAAGCTAGAGTATAGCCTAGGGTCCTTTTTTAGCGCAAGCCCTAAATTCAGAAAAATGTTAAATCGTCATGATTTCTTTTTCTTTCGTAGAAGAGATCGCATCCGCTTCCTTGCAAAAGTCATTTGTTAGATCTTGAACTATTTTCTCAAGCTTCTTAGCAATATCTTCGCTAATCTCTCCGTCACCTTTCTGCTGCTTGATTATCTCATTGCATTCACGACGCGCATTACGAATACTTACCTTACCGTGCTCACACATCTTTTTGCACTCTTTAACCATATCTTTTCGAAGATTCTCATTCATTGGGGGAATGGTAATGCGAACAAGATTAGCCTCAGCAATCGGCTGTAGGTTCATATTAGCTTTCTCAATAGACTTCGCAATACCTCCAACATTATTAGCATCGAAAGGTGTTATGACAAGCTGTCTGGGTTCTGGCGTTGAGATACTGGCCAAATCCTTTAGCGGCATCTGTGTGCCATACACCTCGATCATAACAGTTTCAACGAGAGCTGGACTTGCTCTTCCGGTACGAAGGCTTTTTAAATCTTCACTGAGGTGGCTGATTGCTCCACTCATTTTTTTTGATGCTTGTTGCTTGATATCGCTCATACTTTTTCCTTAACTATAGTTCCAATATTGTGATTTGTAATAGCTTGGGTGATAGATGCAATATTAAATACCTTAATCGGAATACTGTTTTCCATACATAAGGTAAATGCAGTCAGGTCCATCACCTTGAGCTTTTCTTCGATCGCCTGAGAGTACGTTAACTGCTCATAACGCTTGGCATCCGCCTCTTTAGCCGGGTCCTTATCATAAATCCCGTCAACTTTCGTGGCTTTGAGTAAGACATCGGCTTGAATTTCACTTGCACGCAGTGCTGCTGCGGAATCTGTTGTAAAATAAGGATTACCAGTACCCCCGACAAAGATAACAACTTCGCTATTCTGAAGATAGTCTAGAGCATTTTTCCAGCTATACGGCTCTGCGGTACCACTTTTTCCAAGAGCACTCATAACATGAGAAGAACATCCTATATTAGAAAGAATTTGCTGAAGAAGAATCCCGTTCATAACGGTAGCGAGCATTCCCATATGGTCCGCTGCTACACGTGCAACCCCCAATTCCTTACCATTGACTCCCCTGAAAAAATTCCCCCCACCAATCACAATCCCGACCTGAACACCCGCATCCGCAATTGCTTTTATAGAAGTTGCAATTCCCGTTGCAGTCGATGGATCTACGCTATTTGCAGTACTACCCATCAAGGCTTCACCAGAAAGCTTAAGAAGTATACGTCGATAAAGGGGCTTTTTTTGCATGAAAATGCCTTTTTTTTAATGCAAGAAAGGCACGAAGAGTTCTTCGTGCCTTGAAAAAAACTATCAGCAGTATGCTAACATAAGAGAAGGTTTATAGGCTACCAACTCTCCAGCGTACAAAACGTGTAACATTTAGAGCTTTTCCACTCTCTTTAGCACGCTTCTGAACAAGCTCTTCAATCGTAAGATCAGAATCTTTAATGTACTTCTGACGTAAAAGACAAGTTTGATTAAAGAATGCATTGAGTTTTCCCTCAATGATCTTTCCAATAATGTGTTCAGGCTTACCTTGGACTTGAGCCCGCGCTACATCTTCTTCACTTGCTTTAGTCTCTGCTGAAATATCATCAGGAGATAGATATTCAGGAGCTTCTGCTGCAACATGCATCGCAATATCTTTTGCAAGCGCCTCTTCATCGTCACTTCCCTCAACAACAACAACGGAAAGAATCTTACCACCCATATGAGAGTAAATTGCAGTGCTGGAATTTGCTGCATTTGGGAATGTTAGCAAACGATTGATTTTGATATTTTCACCAATTGTTTGAATAACAGATGCTCGATATTCATCGATTGTCATTGAGCTATCAGCAGAGCGCGTTTGCTTAAGAAAAGCTTCAACATTCGCAGGCTTCGTCTGAACTGCATCTTGAAGAACCTCATCAACGAAGTTAACAAAAAGCTCGTTTTTAGCAACGAAATCTGTTTCAGCATTAACTTCTACTACAGCAACCGTTTCAGCTGTCTTAGTTCCAACAATTGTGCCTTCCTTGGTTTCACGACCTTCCTTCTTCACAGCTGACGCCATTCCAGATTTACGAAGAAAAGAAATTGCTTCATCGATACTGCCGTTAGACTCTTGGAGAGCTTGTTTACACTTGCTCATTCCAACGCCTGTGCGGTCGCGGAGTTCTTTAACCATACTTGCTGTAACTTGTGTTGTCATTATCACACCTCTGTTGCAGGTGCAGCTTTCTCACCTGATTTCTCTTCTGATGTTTTTGCTGCAGCTAATGTTAACTGCTCTTCCTTTTTTGCCTTAGGAGCTACTGGCTTCTCTTCAGAAGCAACTTTGCCGCTAGATGCACGCATTGTATTCTTCTTTGTAACGACAGCTTGTGCAAGAGCTTGAACAACAAGCTTAACACTCTTTAAAGCGTCATCATTACAAGCAATAACATAATCGATTGGATCAGGATCACAGTTGGTATCAACAAGTCCCATCACTGGAATTCCAAGCTTGTTAGCTTCTGCAACAGCGATGTGCTCTTTACTTGGATCTACAACAAAAACAAGACCTGGAGGCTTACGCATTCCGCGAATACCAGAGAGGTTACGATCGAGCTTTTCTTGCTGCTTGTTGAGCATGATCATCTCTTTTTTCGTAAGACCTTCATCTGCTGAGGCGATTCTTTTTTCAACGCGCTCGAGCTTTTTCACAGACTGGCGGATAGTAGAAAGGTTTGTAAGCATTCCGCCGAGCCAGCGCTCAGAGACATAGAATTCACCGCAC
>JBDQID010000062.1:0-7506 GCA_040264515.1 Chlamydiales bacterium | reverse complement strand
CGTTAAAACCTCTCAAGTTAAAACAAATAAACTCTTAGAACTTCCCAACTTACTCTTAGCTCCAGAAATGGCGCAAGAACCCAGATCCCTAGAACACGACAGTTTCCGTATTTTTCGTCACAATCTACGCCAATACGTCCATGGAAACACCGTCGATATGAAATACCTTGTCGGTGAATCTATCCAATACTAGCGCTCTGCCGCAAAAGTTCTTCAGCTTCATTTAAAAATGTCTACTTCTCAAATAGGTTTAACAGAAGTATCCCCTTATTTTCTTACAGAATATTCAGGATGAATAAGATAAAAGAATAAAACATCTTATTTACCCTGAATATCCTATAAAAAAAGCCCTCTCCATTACTACATTCCAAAAAAAAGAAGTTACGCTTGATTTTTTTCCTGAACTACAGCAACTATGAAGGCCTATTCACCATAACTGTTTAAAAAAGGAGAAGAAAAATGACCAGACAGTTTTGTTTTACACTAGAAGATAAGCCTGGTGGCTTTGCAAAAATTGCTGAAGTACTCGGCAATGCTAGTATTAATATTGAAGGTGTAAGCGGTGTTACAAATGGCAACAATGGTGTCATCAGACTGCTTGTAAATGACGAGTCCCAAGCAGAAGAGCTCTTTAACAGCACTGGATTCAATTTTACAACAGAAGAAGTTCTACTTCTTAACGTAGACAACAGCCCAGGAGCATTAAGCAAAGCCACAACAGCACTATTCGAAGAAAATATAAATCTATTCTCTCTCTATCTTACAATGAATGGAGACGAAGTCATACAGCCAGATAATATTGAAAAAGCACGCTCTGTTTTATCAAAACTTGGCTGTCTTAAAAACACACCTACACGTAGATAAAAAGTAAAAAAGGGACCAATGCCACCAAAAGTTTTTACACAACTCGACTGGACTGTTCTTTCAACCTACTTTCTACTGGTTCTTGGCATCGGAGCCTTTTTTTCAAAAAAACAGAGCAATGATCGAAGTTTTTTTTTAGGTGGTCGTTCTATGCCACCTTGGACTGTTGCGCTCTCTCTTGTCGCAACACTTCTCTCTGCTGTTACCTTCATTGGAGCCCCACAAGAGGCGTTCAAGGGAGATCTCTCATACCTGATACTCAATCTCGGTGGCATTATCGCCGTTGTCATCATAGCGATCTTTTTTATCCCTGCATTCTATAAAGCCAATACAATCACAATCTACGGTTATCTGGAAAAGCGTTTTTCTAAACGCGTACGCTTTGCAGCAGGCCTTACATTTCTTTTCGGACGCCTTTTAGCATCCGGCGCCCGTCTATTTGCAGCAGCTCTTGGAACAACATTACTCTTTTACGGTACAACCGAACCTACACCTATGCAGCTCATCTCCGTTATCCTTCTTTTGGGAGTTACCGGAACCCTCTACACACTCTCCGGAGGCATCAAAGCTGTCATCTGGACCGATGTCTTGCAAATATGCGTTGTCGTTGGCGCAGCTCTCTTAAGCATCTGGACCCTTTTTTCCGCGATTCCTCTATCTTTTAGTGAAATAATTACAACACTCTCAGCAGACTCAAAACTAACTGTTGTACACACTGAATTCGACTTCTCCATGCCGTATACCCTCTGGACCGGAGCATTTGCTATTGTTTTTCTCCAAACCGCAAGCTACGGAGTTGATCAAGATTTAGCCCAGCGCCTACTCACCTGTCGCTCTTCGCTAAAAGGGAGCTTATCGCTAATAGCTGCAAACCTCCTGGGTATTGCGGTACTCCTTCTTTTTATGACGATCGGTCTTCTGCTTTATCTATTTAACGATCCAAACATCATGGGTGAAAATGCTGCAAATTTTGAACACTCCGCACTCGTTTATCCTCAATTTTTAATCCAATACCTCCCTTCGGGTCTCTCTGGTATCGGCATGGCAGGACTACTCGCTGCCGCTATGAGCTCTTTAGACTCTGCTATTAACGCCATGGCAAGCAGCGCTATTGCCGATGTTTGGCGTCCAATAAGGGGTGAGCCCGAATTCCAACAAGGCGCTTCAAAATCCCGTCTTGTGGTTCTAGCTATGGGATGCTCTCTTACTCTCTTTGCTACTTTTGCAGCGCTTAGCTACAACCCTGTATCAGACACTCTACTCTCCTTTGCTCTTGGAGTTATGTCCTATGCGTACTCTGGGCTACTTGGTGTCTTCTTCACAGGTCTTTTTACAAAACGCGGCAATGATATAACTGTCATTTTAGCTCTTCTAAGTGGCGCTATTACCGTACTTTTACTACAACCCCATATGCTTCCAAAGTGGTTCGAATTCGAACTTGCCTGGCCATGGTGGATGGTATTTGGAACCATGGTAAGCTTCTCTGTTGCAAATCTTGGCAAAGCTGCCCCTGCTTATCAAAAAGAACTTTCCATGGCTTAAAAACAGTGCAGAACTTAAAGAACAGCGATCAGATTATTTGTATGGATGCCGGAGGAAGCAAGACGGTAGTTGAAATTCTTGATAGTAAGGGTAAGCTATTAAAAAGCGTTCTAGCAGATGGAATAAACCTCGCAAGCATGCCAGCTCAACAAATAACAGCCACTCTTCACTCCCTCTTCAAGCAAATCCATATAACTGATCACAGCTCTCTTATTTGCGGATGCGCAGGTGCTGAAAGAGATGAAAACAAACGCCTGCTCTCTACTTTTTTCAACTCTCTTGGACTCTCTACACAAAAAACCGTGATCACATCTGACGCCTCCCTTGCTTTACAGCTAATAGAGAATCAAGGCGCCATTCTTATTGCCGGAACAGGCTCTGTCTGCATGGGAAAACATGGAAACAAGACTCTTCGAGCGGGTGGACTTGGTAGATACCTTGGTGATGAAGGAAGCGGGTATGCTACTGGCCTTTTAGCTCTAAAAGCAGCAATTGCAGATGAGCAAAATTGGGGAGAGGCAACACTGCTTAGAGCCTCGATTGCCAAACAGTTAAATAGCTCAAATCTAACCAAACTAATCACACCTCTTAATAGCGGAAAGATCGACGCCTCAACAATCGCATCTCTTGCCCCACTGGTTTTTGAAAAGGCAAGTAACAACGACCTCCTCTCTCAAAACATTCTAAAAAAATCAGCCCTTGAGCTCGGCAAGCTCCTTCTGAGTGTTACAAACAGACTCGAGCTCTATAATCCACCTGTTTATCTACTAGGAGGCCTCTTTACTAGCAATTATGCAGAGCCGTTTATCTCTCAGATCTCTAACTCCATTGCAACGCAAAACAGGCCGTACTTTACAAATATCGCTAAATACAAAATAGCAACACTCGTTGCAAGAGAACTCCTGCTCCGCTCTAAGCCACCACTATTCTCTCATATTAGCTCGCTGCCCATTGCTCCACTATCTAACGCAGAAAGCTCAACAATCGATGGAGAAAACATCTCTACAGAGCAACAGAACAAAATAACAGCAAATCTTTCTAAAGCATTTGCAAAAGATCGTCTTAAAGGACTTCAACTCCTTACAAAAGCGAACAGTGTAATTACCGCTCAACTTGCACACTTCATCAAAACTGATTTACCTCAACTTTATCAAAACCTACGCTCTACATTTTCTAGAAATGGGCGCCTTTTTCTTGTAGGGTGCGGCTCGAGTGGGCGCGTAGCTTATCTTTTGGCAAAGAAATGGAACAATAATAATGCAGGTGAAGTCATTCCTATTATAGCCGGAGGAATCACTGCACTTATCCGTCCAAAAGAGGGAACTGAAGATTCTAAGGCGGCTGGTAGTAAAGCGATCGAGCCATACGCGCTTAGTGCAAATGATTGTGTTATTCTGATTTCAGCAAGCGGTGTTGCGGCTTTCAACTTAAAAATTGGAGAAATAGCTATCAAAGCCGGTGCCTCTTGCTTTCTCTTCAGCAACAACACAGACCTACAGCTCTCTAATATTCCAGCTATCATTGTAGATATTGGAGCTCAAAGCATCACAGGGTCCACACGCTTACAAGCTGCAGATAGCGCTATTTTTTGCCTAGGAACGCTTCTAAGTAGCTTCTATGAAAACTTTAATGCAGAAAAACTCTTAGAAGAGTATCAACAGTCGCTAAAAAACACAGAATCTAAGCTTCCGCAGATAAAAAAAATTATTGATCTAGAAATAGAAATCTTTGGCTCCGAAAATGCTAATTTCTTCCGAGAAAAAGATGAGACAAATTGCGGCTATATAACCTGGCTTGCAGGAGAAGAAAGCTTATTCGAAACCGTTATCGATACAGCAGAAACAAGCCCTACATTCTCTACAAACCCACCGCGCCTAATCAATGAAATAGAAAAAAAGAAAGCGGAATTCCGTGCTTATCTACAAAATGAGCCAAATAACTGTAAAGCGTGGCAAACTCTTATCGGTCGAGAGCTCACTTTAGATGAAGAGAGCGAAATCGAAACTCTTTTGCTTGCTCAGCATACAGTGGGATTCGGCTCTTATGCAAAAAGGCCTACAGGAAAAGGTAATCTGCTATGTGGTATCACCCTCAAAGATAGTCCTCGCCTTAACCTTTCATTACAAAGAGCAAAACAGACCGGTTGTAAAACCGCACTGATTGAAATCAACCCTGCATGCTCTTTAAACGATCCCTTAAGCCTTATTCACTCGCTAAGCTTAAAACATCTATTCAACTTACTCTCCAACGGTGCCATGCTAGGTATGAAAAAAGTACACGGTAACAGCATGATCGACCTATCGCCATCGAATAACAAGCTGCAAGATCGAGCCGCTCGTATACTCTCAGATCTCTATAAAAACGAAGAATCCATCCCATCCGAAATAGATCCTCTTATCTTAAAAGAGGTCGTAAAACGCGCCTACTGGATGAAAAAATGCACCGAAGCTCAACTCCATAAACAACTCCCCTCTCCTATTAAGCTCGCTAGTACCATGCTGACGCAACAATGTAGCTCTGAGCAAGCTATCGAACTATTAAAGGCGTTACAAAAAGCCCTGAGATAGTAAAGAATAAACAACGTAAATCCTCTATTATCTCGCCCTACAACCAGCCATGATAGCAATATCCGAACTCTCAGAAAAGTACAAGTTTGCAAACGGAGGCTTCGCTTTCCAATTTGTACGCGTTGAGAGTAAAGGCTTTAAAAGAGGGCTATTATAACAAACAAAAACAAACTTTGGGCGATGAAAGAGCAGAAAAATAAAACAGAAGATAAGCGAGTTAATAAACTTCACTTTAGCAAAAGACAATCTCGACTATTTTTTAGAAAAAAGAAAAGAAAGTGGCCAGAGCCGGAATTGAACCGGCGACACAAGGATTTTCAGTCCTCTGCTCTACCAACTGAGCTATCTGGCCAACTTTAAGGAACAACCATAAACCAGACAGCAATTTTACTGCAATCTTTAAGTTCTTTATTTTGAGATTTTTTCATTCTCCATAACGTAAAGCTGCTTTTGTCTATACTGTGACTCAAGAAGTATCATATCTTCAATCACCTTTGTTGCCTCAATCATCTGCAAATCTTTTTTCTCAGACTCATCTGTTTTAGCAACCCTTTTCGATGTCTCAACACCCTCTAAAAACGCTTGAAACTCCTCGCTATTCTCCAAGCGTCTCTTACTATTTGCCGAAAGCACAGGAAGCATCTCTCTCCATATCGTTTTTTCTTTCTGAAGACTTGGGATGTAATACTTCTTATACCATCGCTTCGAGTCCCAATCTAGATCGACCAAAAGATCGTCAAATGCAGGAGTAATCACATCGCTTGGCAAAGGATACTCTAAATACTCCTCTCCGATCTCTCTTTTAAAAAACCGAGTAGGAACAATGATATCAGAACGCACACCATCAATTTGCGTAGATTTTCCTGAAACTGTGTAGTACCTGCCGACAGTTACCTTAAAGAACGACTTCGAACGTTCATCAGTTACTGTTTGATGCTGAATGGAGCCCTTCCCATAGGTGTGTTCATCACCAACAATCACAGCAGCACCATAATCTTGAAGTGTCTGAGCCACAATTTCAGCAGCTGAAGCCGACGCTTTAGAAACAAGAAGCACAAGAGGACCATCAAAATAAGCGTATCCATCTACATCACGGAAGTACTTCATTCCATCATCAGAATACTTTGCGACCACAACAACACCATTCGTAATAAAGAGGCCTGCAACCTTCACCGCTTGCATCAAAAAGCCACCCATATTTTCTCTTAAATCTAGAACAATTCCTTTCAAATTGCCTCTTTTTCGCAGATCCCGGATAGCTTGCTTCACGTCCTTTTCACTACTGATGTCATTTTTGTCACTATCATAGAAGGAGTGTAGAACAATTCGTCCAATAATGCCGTCTCCAACACTCTCCGTTGTCACATCAACGCGCTTGTCATCTAAGACTACACGACCTCTTTTAAGTCTTACCTTAACCTCGTGCGCTATTTTTTCACCGCCATCTTCGATAATACGTTTCAAGCCTAAACTAAGTATCGAGCCACCTTTGCCTCGAATCATATTCAATACTTTTTTGAATGAAAAATTAACAATGGACTCACCATCAACTTCAATAATTTGATCATCAACCTTAACAAGGCCACTCTTCTTAGCGGGCCCTCCATCTATTAGTCGAGTAATTGTGACTCCATCAATATTATCTTGTAACATCACGCCAATGCCCTGAAAACCTTTCTCCAGCTGAACACGCATCTCATACGCCTCTTGTCCACTAAAAAACGTGGTATGGGCATCTAAACTTTTTGCCAAAGATTTCAATACACGAAGAGCTAAAAAATCCTCCCTCTCTTTTTTAGGAAGAATCCTGCCCTCTTCATCTAAAAAAAGGTACTCGTTTTCGTATTCTCGAACCTGTTTTTCATATAGCGCTAATATTTCATCTTGATTTTCTAAGACATATTCGTCTCCCTTTCGCGTCTGTTGCCCTCGAACAAAGCGTGCAAAGTCAGATCGTAGAGCAATATGCAAGTCTCCTTGATTTGTCACCCACTTATCATCTTTTTCCAAACCAATAGGGGCTTTTGAATTCGCCTCAGCAAGCACTTCATTCCACTGGTATTGAAAACTACTTCGTATCTCTCGAACCCTTACGATCGACTCTTGAATACGCTGAGAGAGCTCACGGTAAATCGTAATATCACCTTGTTGATATTCGCGAAGAACCTGCTGTAATTTCTTTTCTGATAAATTTAAAAACGGCTTAACATCTTCTGCAAGAAGATAACGACGACTTGAATCAAATTGATCTAAAAATATTTTTAGAGAACGTTGTAAAAGAAAGGGTTCGATTTCCCTTTGGTCTACATGCAAATCCAAAATATCATTCATAATCTCTGGAATCCGTTGAGATTTGAAACGCTCCGATGCAGAAGCTGATTCAATATGAAAAGCAACGCAAAGAAAAAATAACGTGATAAGTGAAAAACATCTCGTGAAATTCATAAACTTCCAGCCTCCTCCTTGAAGTAAATTGTGTTTTATTAAGCAGAAACAGAGAAGTCTCTTAACTAAAACTTCACTTATCTATCTG
>JBDQID010000061.1:0-7516 GCA_040264515.1 Chlamydiales bacterium | reverse complement strand
GTATTGAAGCCGGTCCCTCTTCCCTTGTATTTCTCCATTCAACTCTTCGCGCGTAAGCGTTGGGAAAAACTCCATTACCTTCGTCTTCAAGATTTCAAGAGCGTCATCTTGCGACATGTCCTTAGTCGATCGAATGATAGCGTTTGCTAATCCGCGACTTTTTTTGCGCTGGTTCTTGGATTGCAGATTCAACATGCTTTGAAGAGCGGTCCCTTGCTCTTCGCGTAAGCGGTAGCCTTGCATGAATTCGCAATTGAGCATAGCTAAAACATCAAGGCGTGCTTTTCTTCGCTGTTTGGCAGTTCCCTGCTTGGCGTTAATCACATTTTTCAAATTATATACGCGCTTACTAACAAGCGCTTTACCTATTTCGTCTGCCTCTTCTTGCCGCAAGATGTTCTCTAAGTTCCCTCCCTTCTCTACGAGAATATTTGTAAAACTCTCGACTAGCTGCGCAATTTTCTCCTTTTTATTTCCTCTATTGAGTCCTGTTTTACACTCTTCGACTATCTTCTCAATACGCTCTTTGTCCGCAGCACCGATTTCTCCAGGATTCATTTCTGCATACTTTTTTAGTAGTAACGTACCACTTATAGGACTAGCCCCCATTAACTGTTGCGTTAACGCGCTTTTCCACTTTGTGTTGACGGTGAGCTTTTGCACTCTTTTCATCTGGTTCAGCTCTGTTGTAGCGTACATGTAAGAGAGTGCTAAGTTTTCGATACGTGTGAGCTCTTCTTTTCCAATCTCCTCCTTAGATAGATCTGGGCGCGTTTGCAGGAGCATGGCAACGAGCTGTTGTACTCCCATTTCGCGCTTGAATTGATTCGTTATTTTATTAGCTGAATCAAGCAGTTGCTTTTCGAGCTGTCCCTGCCAGGCAGCAAGCTCCTTTATCTTCCCTTTCAAGCTGCCTTGCATATCAACGCACTGCTTGGCCATCGCGACTCTGTCATAGAGCATTTCCGTCTCTGCTCCCTTCGCTTTGATGAGGCGACCTAGCAACGCTTTTAACTCTTCATTTTCTGGCGAATCTGGCAAACCTTCAAAAACCTGCTTTCGTGCCCGAAGCTCTTCTACTTCTGCATCTCTTTTCGACAGCGCAACACTCTGGCATTGCAGGTGTTTCATCTTGTAACCCAGTTGCTCCAGCGGTATGTCGCTTAAGAACATTTTCTCAAACGCCTCGTAACGCTCTTTTTCAATTCGCGTCGCATCAGCTCTATCGACTTTCCTTGTAAACACCTCTTCACTCTCCACTTCTTTTGGAAGTAGAGTCGCTCTTAGCTCTTCTGCACTCTTGCTGTCTTGAATGGAGAGGTAGTCGAGCAAGCTCGATGTTGCACGTGAGAAGTCACCTTCCCATGAAGCGTTGACATACTTATTTCTCCGCTTAGTAAACGCGTCTCGATACCCTTGAAGGCTTGCTTTGATCTTCTCGTTAGGGATACGTATGGATCTAAGAATTTGAACGCGCTTTTCTCCTTTATGCACACGCCCGTGCTGCAAGACTGCATTTATTCTAGATCCCATCAGCAAAATCTGGAATTTTCTATGAGCCAAGGTTTGCGGCTCCATTTCAAGCATCTCGTCGAGCAGTGCCATCTCACTACGCGTAAACGGCTTTTCTTCTCTCCATTTACTCTCAAACATCTCCACAGCCTCATCAACTTTACCGGCTTGATTCAGATACTTGTTTGCCAAGTAAAGCCCACTTTCGCGATCATTGGGAATAATCTCTCCTTGAGGGCTCATTTCATATCGATGCAGCTTTGTGCCATCGGTTAAAAGCATCATAAGCTTTGTCGGATCCTCTGTGTGGCGAAAAACGAGAGCTTGATTGCCCCCCACCCCTTTTTCTGCGAGCATCTTTTTAAGTAATGTTTCTTGCGATGTTTCAACTGATCCTTCTTGCGATCGATCAATGAGAGCGAATTCTTTATCATAGAGCCATTGTTCCTTCCCATCTTCTTTCCAGCGACTCCACTGCAGCTCAAGCATCTCTTTTTTCAAAGGCAGTTTAAGAGTTTTATTCGCTTCTTGCTGCCACACTTCAGGTGCAATCTTTGGTGTAAACTGTGCTAAGTTCTTTGCAAGTGCAGTAGACGTATCCAAGCCCTGCAATTCGCTTGCAGGATCTCCCAAATCTGTCACAGCGTCATTCGTTACTTTATATAAGTTCGTGTTGTACTCATCTGTTAAATAAATAGCGCTTGCTTCATCCTTTCTTACCCAACAGCGCATATCTGGATTGCGAGCCATTAAACTTTGTAAAAGAGGGTTTGTACCTTCCTCTGACAAAAGAGGGTTTGTACCTTTCTTTGATAAAACTTTCTCTCTCGGAACAAACCGATACGCAGCATCCTTCTCCTTTCGATAGACGGTAACGCTATTTTCGCTATTTACTTCAAAGAAGTAACCTTCCTTATCCGCTTGGTAATGCCTGCTTCCTTCTGCAGCACCACCGAGTTTTACCTTTTTCACAGGCACGCGTCTTTTTCCAAAGAGCGCTTCGTAATCACCGCCATAAAGCGCTTCTTCGCCTTGTCCAATCTTCCTTCCATCGATGCGATAAATACCTGTTTCGATATCCATATCGAATACAGTTTGCACTTTATTTAACAATACTGTGCAACGAAAATTCCCATTGCTTCCATTATTCCAATCTCTCGCCTTTGCCAATGCGAGAGCTAAATTGTAGCGCGTATTCAAAGCGTCAAAGAACGGTTGCAGAAGAATAGCTTTGGAAGTTTCATGATCAATTAGCTCATCGCCACCTTCTACTGCAGTGCACCCTTCAGACAACAAATTCCTTACATGATTTTTGCTATGCTCAACAACTTCTTTAGTTTGAGAGAGCACTTCTGAATAGAGCTGATTTAAAAATGGAGAGAGGCTATCGCCCTCCGCATCGTAAAAGAGCTCTAATCTATGCAACGTTTGCATAAAGTGAGGAAAACGCTCCCTACTTATTCCATCTTTACTTTGCAACTCATTCCACAACTCTTGAACTCCAACTTCAAACTGCAGCGCGTCACCACCGGAGAGTTTTTGCCCCTCTTTTTGCGTTGCAAAAGCTCGGCTTTGATTCTCTTCAACAAACGCAGTCCAAGTGGTTTTTAAAGCGTCCAACATCGTTCGTGTTTTTATATTCTCAGCTAAATTTTTAGCTGCTACAAAATGCGGTTTCTGGTTTTGATATTCCGCTCGCTTTTCTTTCAGCTCTTCGAGCTCTTCGAGCTCTTCTACACCGCTTTCAGATCCCACTAAGATCTCATTCTGCTTTTGTGCTATCGCGCCTTTAATTCTCTCTCCATCCACAAAAAACGCAGCGTAGCCTTCTAGCTTAGAATTCGATAAAATCAACTTCGACCATTGTGTTTTTAGCGCTCCAATGTCTTGCTCTTCCATTCGCCGCTCCAAATGGAGTGCCAAACGAGAAAAGTAGGTAAACTGCTGCAATTTATTGCTTTGCCAAAGGCCACCACTCTTCTTTGACGCATCTGTAGCGCGCTGAACAATAAATGTCATTAGCTCGTCGAGCGTCTCTTTTTTTGTACTTTGAATGACTCTGTCAGAAAAAAGTGCGCTTTCAAAAAAGCGTCTCATCCTCTCATCTGTGAAAAGAGAGTTGTCTACATTTTTCTCGACGCGATTGATGATTCGGAGTAAAGCTTCTGCCTTCCCTTGCTTTGCCTGCATTGGCACTCCAAGCTCATCCATCGCCAAAGCACCATAGCTACTGCTTAATAAAACTTGACACACCCCATACGGATCATCTACTTGATCCAAAATCGATAAAACATGTTGAGTGGTGAATGGCTCTGCATCTATTTCTATTTTTTCTGAATCAAGAATTCCTCCATTAGAATTAATAAAAAGCTCAGATCTCTCACTTTCAATATTCATCCTTAATATAAGGCACTGACTCTCTGTATGATCATCAAAATCCACACCTTTTATACTGTTTAAGGCTGCTATAGGCAGTCCCGTATCTTTATTACGTCTTAAAGCAAAACGTTGACTCTCTGTAAAAAGGGCGTAGACAAATAGATCTCGGGCTGGGTCATCTTTTCTTGTTATCCAGGAGTTGATATCTTCCTTTTTTAGAATCGGTGATTCTTTTGGCAAGAGATTAATCAGTCGCTGCGCGTCGGGATACACGTCTGGATCGTAACGCTCAAGAGATTTAAGCATGATGCGCTCTACAGCACGCGGCGCACCCATCGCACGGGATGCTGCGAGTAGAGTAAGCTGTCGCTCTTTGGCATCCGCTTCTGTTTTCAAAGGCTCTTCAGAAAGCGTCGCACAAATAGCGTAAAGTCTCTCAGAAAAATGATGGTTCCCTCTCTCTAAGGGTAGTTTACTACCAATAGCATTGAGAGCTATCTGCCTTGTGTACTTTTCAATAGAGCGCCGAATCTGCGCTTTATTTTCCTCGGGTATCGCCCTTGCTGCTAATCCATCTAAAAGATCTTGATACTCCTTAAGGCTCGTATTCACCTCCGCTAATGTAAAACCCAAGGGCGGCGAAGAAGGAAGTTGCGGATTTTCTTCTGGTTCAAAACCACCTCCCACTTCGTCAGCTCTTTCAGGAAAAACAAGAGCGTTGCCGTTAAACGTCTGCATTGTGATATTGGGCCTTACAGCAGTAAGGCTTGCTGTTGGCATAAACGCTTTAAGCTCTGATGTCAGCTGCGCGCTGGCTTTGGAGGTTGCACCTTTTTTCTGCGGGCGCACTTTTTTCTTTCTTTTTCTTTCCTTTCTTTGCATTTTTATGGCATCGCTTGAGAGTCTCTTTTGTGACTCTGTAAAGACATTTTCCAATAGATTGCCGCCTGGGTCAATCTCTTTAAAAAAAGCTGTGAGATCTTCTGTGCTTACGGGGTCCTCTGTGCAAATCGCTTTGAGGAATTCAGGAGCGTCTGCTCCTTTAGGATAGCGAGAAACAATGTGTTGATAAAACCGCTCCGCTATCGTCTCGTCTCTAGCAACTTTAGCGCCTGCTAACCCTTTTTCTGTTACAGCATTCCAAAGCTTCGTGTTCCATGAAAGCTTTCCGTCTCGCTCTGAGCGTGGTTTTAAAGCCGCTACAAACCGTTTTTCTCCGGAAGCCCACTCTTGCAACAGACGTCGTTTAAGAAGCATCGATTCGTATTTTTTATTCTTCCCTATTTTTGCAGCATCAACTTCTAATTTCGCCTTAGCCTCAATAGGCTCAGCCCCTTCACCGCCTTCCAGTTGCTTTTGAAGCGCTTCTATTTGTGCTCGAGCTGCATCAACGCTCTCTCTCTCCAGAGATCCAAGCAGCTCTAATGCGCTGCAGTACACTGATAAATGGCTCAAAGCGTTTGTAGCAACCGATTCGAAATTTTTAACATCCGTACTATCACCATCCCCACGCTCAAGAGACGATAACTGTGCCTGTAAATTAGATGACGCCGCGCTGAGCTGTTTTTGCAATCCTACGCCAGCTCCTATTTCTGCGAAGCTCGCTTTTAGATCTGTGAGGACGTCTCCGTCTGTAATAAACGTTTTCTTCTGTTCGATCTGATCTGAGAGATTATCCAATGCTGTAATCCGAGCTTCGATTGTTGTGATCTCTTTCTCAAATTGCAACGTGAGGTGGTTTTGCTCGTCTGTAGATCTTCTCGACGCTTCCAAAGCGTCTTTTTTTTCAGTGATTCGCGCTATATCTAACTTATAGCAGACTATTTGCTCAGCTATCCCTGAGAGCATTGTTTCTAAATTCTCCGAAACCTTTGCTGTTAAGTTGTTGTGCGTTTCGGGATTATCCAACAAAGCTTGTAAGCTCTTACAAGCCTTTTTATACTCAGGAAAGCCTTTCGAATCTTTCATTTTAGAGTAGACTTCTCCGCTCTTTGTTATCGCTTTTTCTAATGTCTCTAAAGAAGTTGAAAGATTTGCAATTTTGCCTTGCAGTAGATCTACTTCGTTTTGATTCAAACTATCCTCTGTGAGGCTGTTTTCCATCGAATCTATCTTATTTTCAAGGAGTCCGATCACACCTCTGATATAAATTGCTGGATCGGATTCATCTCTATCATCTTTTGGTAAGAGCTCTTTAAGTTTTTCTAACCTTTTGCGAACTGCAGTGATGCTCCCTTGGACCTTTTCTAGATTAAGCGATGGTGATGCGGATTGTCGTGCGACTGTCCCGCTTCTGATCCAAGTCCCTTTCGTTCTAGCCTCTTTTATTCTTTCATTGAAAAATTTTTGAACAATGCCAAAATTTTTGTTGTACTCCTCTAACCTTCCAGAAAGGCTTAACCGCTTACCATCCCCTTCATGCCTTTGGGCGTAATTTGCTGCATAAACGTGTAAATCATTCGATTTGTCTGCTTCTTGGTCTGCTTTTGTATTTACGCTGCAGCCTGCGCTAATCCTATACGCTGCGCGAATAGTTTTTTTAATTTTATAGACGAATTCCGGAT
This sequence comes from Chlamydiales bacterium, assembly GCA_040264515.1. GTDB lineage: Bacteria > Chlamydiota > Chlamydiia > Chlamydiales > JBDQID01 > JBDQID01. The sequence goes on along the minus strand of JBDQID010000061.1, from coordinate 1,061 downwards.
CAGCTTTAAGAAGTGCTTTTATATCTGCTTCGTCTTCTGAATCTTTTAAATCTTCTTTTTTACCAACTTGATGCAAAAGAGCGGTAAAATTCCATTGTTTAAATTCCGATTTTCCATCGGGCCCTTTATCTTTTAGTTCGTACCATGAAAGAGCCCACCTTTCGTCGCCAGACTCTTTTTCTACCTGACGAAAATAATCTAAAGCCACTTCTGTTGATTTCTCTTTTTTATAACAGACGCTAAGGATTTGGTTGATTTCATCTAGGCGATCTTGCTGATCAGAGTCCCTCTCACTGATGCCCTGCAATTCTTCTCGCTCTGGAAGCAAATTTGTGTAATCGCGAACAACCTCACTGCTCTTCTCATTCCCCATGACAACGCCCTGCTTTGGATTACCAAGGGAAGCTGCGATTTCTTTAAAGTAGTTGTACGCTTGATCAGTTAAGTCTTGATCTTTAATATCTTGAGAAATTTTTCGACCATCATAAGAAGCTTTTTCACTAGAAAATCCTCGATCTTCTTTGGCAGGTAAGCGCGAGCCACCTTCACCAACGTTTAGGTGGTCTTGATAATGTCCGTGTTGACTTGAATCTGAGCGGGAAGAGTCTCCTCCGATACCCCTATTCATTACTCCTCCAGAGTAAACAGTTATATTAACAACTTATTAATACAATAGTTTGCTCCTCACCTTCTCTATAAATTATACAAAAGATATAATTTTAATTCCACATATTTAGTAATGTAATAGACAGCGCTTAAAGTTTGATTACAATCCAAAACCCTTTATTCCGATGCGATGCTCCTTTCTCTTTTTTATAACGAAAATGTATTTCATAAGTCCGATTATGAGCTGCGCTCATAATCTGCGGTCGACGGAGCGACCCATTCGCATCAACCTAACATAGAATTCTGATATTTAGTGGCATACACTGGAAGTGCTAACATTAACGTTAGTTCGACTCTTAATTCCGCTCTGTCTACTGGTTTATAGAAATAGTTTTTAGACCACGGTATCTGTTACCTATGTCAGTGTATTATTTACCGATGTCAGTGTACAAAAG
>JBDQID010000060.1:0-7521 GCA_040264515.1 Chlamydiales bacterium | reverse complement strand
TATTTATTTAGATCGAGGCCTGTGTGGATACCGAGTTCTTCGCAAAGAAAGGCGACGTCTTCGGTAGGGACGTTACCGGCAGCACCTTTTGCGAAGGGGCATCCGCCCATTCCGCCAACAGAGCAGTCGAAACGGCTGACACCAACTTGCAGGGCTGCTAGTACGTTTGCCATACCGCAGCCTCGTGTATCGTGCAGGTGAAGCCCGATTTCTAGATTTGGCCATTGTTCTTTAATTTTCAGTACGAGCTCTTGAACAGAGCGAGGGTTTGCCCATCCTGTGGTATCGGCGAGGGTAACCTCTTCTAAGACTGTTTTATGATTCTCTATTTTTTGCATCACTTTATCGATAATTGAGATAACTTTTGAAGAGTTTATATACCCTTCAAAGGCGTCGCCAAATGCGGTGGAAAGCATTAGGCGTTCGAGTGGAAGGTTAAATTTAGCGAACCGCTCGAGCCATAGGTCAACTTCGGAGATAGCTTTATCTAGTGTGAGGTTATTGTTTTTCTGTAGAAAGGCGTCGCTTGCAGCAAGCATGATGTAGCCTTCGATATCTAGCTGTGGTAGTTCAAGTGCACGTGAGAGCCCTTTTTCATTGAGATAGAGCGCACGGTAGCGAACATTTTCATTGTGTTTAAGTTGCTTTACGAGCTCTTTGGCATCGGCGTGTTGGGGTACTTTATCTGGGCGTACAAAGGCGGTGACTTCGATACTTTTGATTCCTGTTTGGCTTAAGCGTTCGATGAGCTCAGCTTTTTTTTCTGTAGAGACCACTTGCTTGAGCATTTGGAAACCTTCGCGTGGCCCGTCTTCACGGAGAAGTACTTCTTTTGGGAGATGTGAAGAAGTTGTTTGCATTTTCTTTCCTATTGTTTCTGTAGCTCGTGGAGATTGAGGAAGTAATCGAGCGCTTCAGGGTTGGCTAAGGCGTGGCGGTTTTTTATTGGGAGTCCGTTGATGGCGTTTTTAACAGCGAGCTCGGAGATTTTGCCGTTAACGGTACGAGGAATATCGGCAACATCAATGATTTTTGCGGGGACATGCCTTGGAGAGCATTCAGAGCGCAGGCGTTCTTTAATGCGCTTACTTAAGTTTTCCGAGAGCGTTTCTTCTTTTGCGAGAATAACAAAGAGTAGCATTCTTTCGTCGTGATTGATTTGTTGTCCAACAACTAAGCTTTCTTGGATTTCAGAAAAGGAATCTACTTGTCGATAGATTTCGGCAGAGCCGATGCGAACGCCTCCGGGATTGAGTGTTGTATCAGATCTACCGTAGATGATCATGCCGTCCTGATCACTGATTTTAGCCCAGTCGCCATGTCGCCATACACCTTCAAATGTTTCAAAATAGGAGGCGTGGTATTTCTTTTTATCACTATCGTTCCAAAAGAATACTGGCATGGAGGGGAACGGATTTGTGCATACGAGCTCTCCTGGGCTATTGTGGATTGGTTTGCCTTCGTTATTAAAGATCTGCACGTGCATGCCTAAGCTTCGTGCTTGTAGTTCTCCTCTGTAGACGGGAGCTGTGGGATTTCCTAAAGCAAAGCAGCCTAGGATGTCAGTGCCTCCGGAGATGGAGGCGAGGCAGAGGTTTTGTTTTATTTGTGTGTAGACGTAGTCGAAGCTTTCAGAAAGAAGAGGAGAGCCTGTAGAGCAGATCATTCTTAAGTTGTGAAGGTCGTGTGTTTTTATTGGGGTAACTCCAGCTTTTTCTATAGCGGAGAGATATTTTGCGGATGTTCCGAAGACAGAAATCTCGCACTCTTCTGCCATATCAAATAGGGCGGTTGCTTTTGGATGGAGGGGTGCACCTTCATAGAGCACAACCGTGGCACCGATTCCGAGGCTACTGAGCAGCCAATTCCACATCATCCATCCACACGTCGTGAAATAAAAAATATTGTCTTCGCGTTGCAGATCAACGTGTAGTTTGAGCTCTTTAAATTGTTCTAGAAGGGTACCACCGGCGCCATGTACGATGCATTTTGGCATGCCTGTTGTGCCTGATGAGTACATGATGTAGACAGGGTGGTTAAAGGGGAGCTGTTCGAAGATAAGTTCGTGTTCTTCATCGGAAGAAAAAATAGTTTGAAGGTTTTCGGTGAGAAGAACTTCTTTGATAGAGGGGATGTTTTCAAGGAGGGCGTCGATTTTTTCTCCGCAATCGATGGTTTTACCTTTATATGAGTAGCTATTCGAAGAGAAAAGGAGTTTTGGTTCGATTTGAACGAAGCGATCGAGAACGCCTTGTACACCGAAGTCGGGAGAGCATGATGACCAGATGGCACCGATGCTCGTGACAGCGAGCATGGCGATGACAGTTTCGGGGAGATTAGGCATTAGCGCTACAACGCGATCGGAAGCTTTAACGCCTTTTGTGCGGAGGTAGTGAGCAAGTTTTGCAACGTGGCTGTAGAGCTCTTTATAGCTCAACTGTTGGCGATCGCCTGTTTCAGAATAAAAAATAATCGCGGGGGCGTTATCTCGGTAGCGGAGTAGGTTTTCTGCGAAATTGAGTTGCGCGCCTTCAAACCAGTGAGCATCCATCATGTTTGTTGGATTTTGAAGAACTTGTGTGTAGGGAGCGGAGTGAATGATGGGACTCTCTTCCCAGATGTTTTTCCAAAATTCGCTTGGGTTTTCTATTGACCAGTTGAATAACGCTTGATAATCGGGGAGGCTGATGGCATATTCTTTAGCGATTTTATGGCGAAAGAGTGTGATCTGAGCTGCCTCACAGCTCTTTTTTGAAGGAGTCCATAGCGGGCGTTTCATACAGTGCCAATTGTTTTTTTTACCCTTAGGTTAAGGATGTAAAGAATATTTGACTACTGCTTTGTCAGCTAAGAGTGTAATAAAAATCTCCATTTCTAATTACACCCGTCACCGAAATCGTAACAGAGCTTGATCGTTACATGAATTTTGAGGAAAGATAATGAAGTATAGCGCAATTTTATTTGATTTAGACAATACGCTCCTAGATTTTACAAAATCTGAAGAAGAGAGCCTTCATGAACTCTATTGTCATTTTTTTGATGGCCGGCTACCGGAGGATGTTTTTACAACGGAATTTCTCCGTATTAATCATGAGCTTTGGAAAAGTGTTGAGCTTGGTAAGATGAGTCCCGTTGAGTTAAAGACAGAGCGATTTTCTCGGTTTTTAGACGAGCAGAACCTTAAGTTGAATCCGCATTTATTAGCAGAATTCTATGAGAAAAATTTAGGGCAGAACATCTATTGGTTTAATGGAGCTGAAAAGCTGCTTCAAACTCTTCGAGAGCAGTTTCTTATTGGCATTGTTACAAATGGATTAACGACTGTACAGCGTAGGAAGTATCAGTTGACAGGACTTGATCAGTGGTGTCCATGTTATGTGATCTCAGAAGAGATTGGTATTGCAAAGCCTGAAAAGGAAATTTTTGAGATTGCTTTGAAGCAGTTGGGGGTTACAGCAGAGGAAACTTTGATGGTAGGAGACTCTGTAAGTTCGGACTTTAAGGGTGCTGTTGCGATGGGAATGGATTTTTGTTGGGTTAGCCCAGACGAGCATCCTCTTCCAGAAGAGCTGAAAGCTCCTCAATTTCGTGTATCAGCAGTTGAGATGCTTGGGGGCCTTCTTTTTCCAACCAGTCCGACCAGCTCGCAGTAAACGGGTCGTTTTTTATACGGCAGAAGGTATAGAAGTCGATAAGGAAGCGAACGCGTTTTATAGCTTGTTCAGATTTATAGTTATTTGGAGAGGATAATTTGAGCAGGTTTTTTCCACCGATAAGGATATGGCGTGAGATAAGATCCATGAAAGATACTTTCTTGGCATTTTGTAGCATGTCGTACATTAGCATAAACGAAGTTGTTCTACCAACACCACCGCGGCAATGAAAATAGAGCCATGTATCTTCTGGTACTGTTTTAGTAAATTGGATAAAGGTTTCGACCTGATCGGGATCGGGTGGACAGTGATCGGAGACATGGAATCGTTTGTAATCGATGTTTAGTTCAGCACACATCTCTTCTTCGCTTTGTACGGAATAGATGTTGAATATGCGGTGATCTGTTTGGGTGATTTTTCCGGTGAGATTGTCTTTTTTAATGCAGTAATGAAAAGTGGCGCTTCTTTGATTGCGCAGAGCTTCGATGCGTTCTTGCTCGATTGCGTTGACTTCGGATGGCTCTTTATTGAGGGTTTCCCAGTTTTGATCAGAAAACCAGCTTATAGGTAGTTTATTGACGTAGGCGTGGCACTCTTTACGGAGATCGACAACGGTGATGGGTGCAGAGAGTTTTGAGGATACGGCTTCTAGGTGGGATGCGGAGAACGCTCCACTGCCAATGATGTTGAGTTCTGCAAGGCCTTCTAGAGAGATTTCGGTATCTTCGGTGATTCTTGTTGTTGAGAAGCGAAATGATCTTGGGGGTTTTGTTATTGTGGGGTTTTGATCAAAGCTTAGAAGAAGGGGTTCATCAGCTATTGCGGTTGTTGTAGGAGAAAAAAGAAAAAGGGTAGAGAGTAGAAAAAAAGGGAGAAAATACATGGCTTATGACACTTTAATTTATTATTTTCAACGGATTATAAAATAAGTTTATAAAGGGGTGATAAAGATAGCTCAGCAATTCCCGGAATAACATTATTTAATGTGAACTCGATTTTCAATGGATTCGTGTTTAATAGTTTATGAGCATAGTTTTTAGACTGCGGCAGTAGTATCTCTCAAGGTCTCAAACTCAAAAGGGAAAGAGGTGCCGCTGCCGTGGCACAATATTATTATCCCGTCCCAGCACTAAAGTGTTGGGCTAAAGAGAGAAGCGACCACTGCCGTAATCTAAAAATTTGTTTTTCATTGCGCTTTGATGAGCCACTCTTCACTACTTGCAAAATCTTGTGGAATTGCACGAATTTCGGTTTCGTCTTTGGAAATTTTTACTGTAACTAAGTGCTGAGTGTTGTCGGTTTGGTTTTCGTCAAAAGAGTAGCTGCCTAGAAGGACTTTTTTCTTTTTTTGTTTGGGAAGGATGATGTGGATACCACCTTTGTATTCGGTAATAGCGATGATGATGCGATCCTGCTCTTCAGAAATGGCAACAGGATGGTATGTGATTTCAGCAAATTTACTTCTAACAAGATGCCATTTTTTATTCTTTAGCATCGATCACTCCTCTTTTGTTTAAAATGTACGGGTCGTACATAGTAGTCCTCCATCGTATTTTAAGAGTTCTGATCCAAAGGTTTGCGGTAAATAGCGGAATTCACAGTTGGGGTGTTTTTGACGTATGAGTTCTTCGAACTTGTTTTTACTCTCTGTTTTATCGCTATCTAAGGCAAATACGACTTCTTTCCCTTCAGGAGAGGTAAGGGTTACAAAGTTGAAAAAGTTTGTTTTTGAATCCGGAGTGCCATCAAAGAGGATGACCTCAAAACCACTGTTTTTTAGTTGTTGAACAGCAAGGGCGTGGAGTTTTTTTTCGTGTTCTGATTCGGGCGGAAGTTTCATAATTACAGTTTGTTCGTCGATAAGTGACATGCACATGTCTAGATGATACTCTCCTGGTTGTTCTACCAGGTGCAATTTCTCTACAGGTACTCCGTGATCATGTGCTATCATTTTTTTGACTAATTCATCACTGAGCTTAAAATTATCAACTTCTTGTTCTTCAAAGTACTCTTTGAATTCATCCCAATTGTTTTTGATTTCTTTTTCTAGGAGCTCTTTTGCAATGCCGAAGGTATCCATACCCACGATTGCAAAATCGCTTCCGATAATGCTATTTCCGCCTTCGCTATATGTTATATTTTGACGCATAGGAATGACTCCTATGTCACATATTAAATTCAGTACGGTTGAATTAAGGGAGTCGTTAGCGCTGTTATTATAGCCCTCAGTTAGAGGGAAATTGCGAGCATCATCGCTGCCACCCAGGTGGTAAAAGTCAGACATCGTTTGATGTTCCTCTTCTGGCATTTCGGGAAAGGATTTTTCGAATCTCTTCTTGCGTTGTGATTTGATCAGAGATTCTTTGCCTCTACCTGCTCTTGGCTGGAGTGAAATACCGTTTGTACCAACGAAGAGGCTATCTTTAAGCCAGTGGCTTGCTAGTATTCTTTTGTGAACAACACCATCTTGTTTGTTAATTTGGTCTTTTGAGCGTTGATCTTTTTGTAATCCCATCAAACTGCTTGATACTGTAGGAGTTTCTGTTAGGTGTTCTAATCCTAATTCTCGGCATTGCTCTGACATCCATTGGGAAATACCTGTATGTTTTCCTCCGCGAAGAACCCCTTTTGTAACAGGAAAAAGGCTTGAGCGCAGGGAAGTTGCTTGTGGGTTTTTTCCTTGTAGAACCTGCTTCATTGTTTCTGTTCGTTGTTGAGCGGGCGCTACTCTTTTTTGTTTAATTGTTTTATCCGAGCAGCAGCTAAGCTCTCCACTTCCTTTTTTACAATAATTTAATAGAAATAAGAACGCTTTTTGCCATTTCATTCCTTGAGTTAATTGGGGAATGACTTCTTCTTGTGGTAAAGCAGTTTGAGCAATTTTGCTTGCAAATTCTTTATCTTTTTCTAAGTACTCTTTGAAGCATTCTCTTGCGAATTCGGTAGCTTTACCTGGATTGTTTTTGGTCCATATTTTTAGCAATGGAATAAGGTCTTCTTTGTTATCAGACTCTAGGATTTTAGCCGCTATTTTTTCAAAAGGCTCATTGTCATAGACTTTTTCAAGGAGAGGGATCGCTTTTGCTATTTCGCCTTGATTTAATAGAGTGTCCAATAGTAGGGCACGGAAATCGTTTTGGCCCCATGAGCTGAGAAGAGGGAATGCTTTTACAAAGAAATCTGGGTTATCATTTTTATGTTGATCGAAAAGTGACTTAAATAATTTTTTGTCTAAAGGTTGCTTTTTGTTTCTGCAGTCTTTTATGTTGCGTAGAACTTCCAAAAGTCCTTTTTCCCCTTCCTTTCCTTTTTGTAGCAGTGCACTGCAGCAGTTGGGAAGTTTTTCTTTTAATTTGTAATCTTTTGTAGTGATTCGAGTAAGTTGTAGTAGCTGATCGGTGCTGCCTTTCGTTGTAATTTCTTCCAATAATTTATCATAAGAAGAGATTACGCTTTCGTATTCATTGGAGTATGAGGGAAGGCTTTCTATTAGATTCAGGCAGAGGGTGAATTGTGCGTTATTTCGTGCTTTTTCAAATAGCTCTACTGTTTTTTCTGTGATTACCTTTGCTTGTGGAGGCATGGAATACGATTGTATATTATCTTTGATATAGTTTGTTTTTAGTTTTAAGGCGAGCTCAAGGTCTCCGTTATCAACGGATTCTGTAAACAGTTGAGTGAGGTCATTGAGCAGAGTTTTATCTGTGATTGTAAAATATGGCAAGAAGTTAAGGAGATCAAATAGAGGTGAGGTTAGTTCAGGATGTTTATTGTAGACCTCTTTGAGAGTGGAAATGAAATTATCAGGGGGGATTTTGATGCCTTTTTCTTTTAAGTGGTTTATAAGTCCTTCAAGCTGTTCTTTATC
>JBDQID010000059.1:0-7593 GCA_040264515.1 Chlamydiales bacterium | reverse complement strand
CTAAAAGTTAAAAAAGAAGAGACGTGCCGCTGCCGTGGAACACTGTTCTTATTATCCCGTCCCATCACTAAAGTGATGGTTTAAAGAGAGAAACGACCACTACCGTGGTCTAAAAACTATTTCTATAAACCAGTAGACAGGGCGGAATTAAGAGTCGAGCTGACGTTATTTAAGATCAGGCTGTTGATCTATTTTTTTGTTAAAGAAGCTTTTGAATTGAGGCACTAGAATACAGTCTTATAGATTTCTTTCACTTTTAGAAGTCCACTTTGCTTACCGAAGGTTAGTGATAAATCCTTTTACAGGCTCTTCCTTAAGCTTCTTCGGATCTCTCCTGCCACAATTGCAAACGCATTGGCAACGTTTAGTGAATTCTTTTTTCCAAATAGCGGGATTTCCACCACGTGGTCGGCAAGGCGTAACGACTCATCTGAGCAGCCGTACTCCTCATTACCTAAAACTAACGTAAACTCTTCCGGGAAAATAAAATCATATAGCGAAATAGCCTCAACACTCGTCTCCAGAGCAATAATAGGCCTCGGTAGCTTTGCAAGATTCGCATCCCTTACACATTCAACCTCAGCTCCCATCGCCGTCTTCACAACTTGCACGTGATCTGCAAATGGAGTATCTGTGGAAAAACAGAGCCTGCCCAGCGATAGCGCCTCCGTTGTACGGATGATGCTGCCTACATTGTGTGCTGAGCGGATGTGGTCGAGGTAAATGGAGATTGGTAGTGGTGGTGCCACTACTTTTGTTCGATCGCCTTTCGAGATAGCAGGGAGTAGATTCTGTTCCTTTAGCGAAAGCTTGCCAGCGCGCAAATGCCAGTGGTAGCGGTCTGCAAGCGCTTTTTTATCACCGATCTGCAGCGTTTCCAGATTTATCCCTAGCCATTCGACAATTTCCTGATAATGCGCAAAAAGCAGCACAGAAGGCGCCTCATAGAGATCACGCACGATCTCGGACAACTTCTTGTGCTGCTTTTCTTTACTGAAACTAAAAAATTTACTCTTTGTAAACCGTTTTATGTTTGTACCGCTTCTTTATGCTTCATATAATCATCAAAATTACCGAAAAAGACGTGAATGCCATCGTCTTCAATGGAGATAATCTTTGTGGCAACAGTACTGATTAGGTCGCGGTCATGACTGGCAAAAAGAATCGTACCCTTATACTCCTCTAAGCCCCAAGCAAGAGCGGAGACAGCTTCAAGGTCCAAGTGGTTGTTTGGCTCGTCAAAGATAAGAGTATTGTGCTCTTGAAGAAGCATCCCAGCAAGAATCAAGCGCGCAGTCTCTCCACCAGACAGATGTGAGACCTTCTTGAACGCATCGTCACCAGCAAAAAGCATCTTTCCGAGTGCTCCACGGAGGTCCTGGTCGTAAAGACCGCTCTTTTTCCCGCGTAGCCATTCAAAAGCTTGAGTCTCATTGTTCTTATCGATAGCTTCTTGGTGATTTTGTGGGAAGTAAGAAAGGACGACTTGATGTCCGAGTTCAACGGATCCGGAGGTTGGCTCTAAAACACCAGCAAGCATTTTCAAGAGTGTTGTCTTTCCACGTCCGTTGTTTCCAATAACAGCAACCTTATCGCCACGGTGTATTTCTAAAGAGAAATCTTTGATGACCATTTTGTCGTCATCATAGCTCTTGCAAAGGTTTTCGATCGTAAAAATAGTCTTTCCAGGAGCTTTTTCCATTGGAATAAAACGAATGAATGGTCTTTGGATATTAGACTTTTTCAGATCCTGAGGTTTTAACCTCTGGATCTCACGCATACGCGATTGCACTTGGCTCGCTCTTGTACCCGCACGGAATTTGGAGACGAACTCTTGCAGTTTCGCAATTTTTTTCTCTTTTGACTTAGCCTCATCCTCAGCGCGATCTCGCGTTGCCGTCTTTGCCATGATCATGTTGTCGTAGTTACCAGGGTAGGTAATAACCGTGTCGTAATCGATATCGGCGGTGTGTGTTGTGATGCTGTTAAGGAAGTGGCGGTCGTGACTCACGACAATCATAGTGCCTGTATAGTCGGCAAGAAACTTCTCTAACCAGCCAATAGATTCTAAATCGAGGTGGTTAGTAGGTTCATCTAAGAGCAGTGCCTGAGGCTCTCCAAAGAGTGCTTGGCAGAGGAGAACACGAAACTGCAGGTCGATTGGAATCGATCCCAGCTTCATCTCGTGGTACTCTTCAGCAATGCCCATACCGTTCAGGAGCATTTCAGCGTCATTTTCCGCAGAATAACCGTTCTCCTCGGCAATAATTCCTTCGATGTCGCCAAGACGCAGACCAACTTCGTCCGTCATCTCAACTTCATAAAGCTCATCGCGCTCTGTAAGTACAGAGTATAGTCGTTCGTTACCCATAATAACGGTATCTAGAACGCGTAGCTCAAGGAAGTCTTCGATATTCTGACGTAAGAACCCGATTCTATCAGGCAGAGTCACAGAACCGGAAGTTGGCTCAATCTGACCCATAATGATTTTAAGAAGGGTTGACTTTCCGGCGCCGTTAGGGCCAGTTAGAGCGTAACGGTTTCCTTCATTGAAGGTTGCGCACACATTTTCAAACAGGGTACGACTACCCATTGCTTTTGACAGTTCATTTAAAGTGATCATTTGGCGATAAATTGTTGACTTAAAAGTAGGTATAATAGCAAAAACTCTTTACATAAACAAGAAAAAAGGAGCCTCTTACTGTGTATATTAAAACTGCGTATGATTTTCTTAAACATCTCTCAGCGATCAAAAACGCATCCGAACACACAATACGCAACTACACAATTGATCTAAACGGACTCAAAGGGTACTGGGAAGCTGAATTATTAGCTCTTGGAGAAGAAGAACGCTCTGAAAAAATCCGTTACAACCTACCGTATGAAGCGCGTTCAACTTTTCAAGACTCTCAACTCGATATCGCTAAAGTTACGCGTCAAATGATTCGCAGTTACCTCGCTTACTTAAAAGCTGATAAAGCTTCCAAGCGCACAGTTGTTCGGCGCGTCTCCTCACTACGTTCATTTTTTTCTTACGCCATGCGGCAAGGGATTCTCGATAAAAACCCGATCGAAGAGCTTGAAAGCCCAAAGCTTGATAAAGAGATTCCTCTTTTTTTGAGTTATGAAGAGGTGCAGCGTCTTTTTGAACAACCTGATATCAGCTCTTATCTCTCTTTTAGAGACCGTTGCATTATGGAGTTGCTTTATAGTTCGGGGCTCAGGGTCAGTGAGCTTGTTGGCTTGAATAGATCCGACTTCGACAGGAAGAATTTGGTTGTTAAACTGCGCGGAAAAGGAAAGAAAGAGCGCATTGTTCCAATCACAAAAAATGCAGCAGAATGGATCGTAGCGTATCTTGAACACGCAGAACGTCATCAAGATATTGATGGTCATTTGGGGCAAGTGGACAACCAAGCGATCTTCCTTAATAAGCTCGGAACGCGTCTTACACCGCGCTCAGTCGACAGGAAATTCGACAAATACCTCACAGCAAGTGGTCTTGCCGGCAAAGTCACCCCGCACACTATTCGTCACACCATTGCTACGCACTGGTTAGAAAACGGCATGGATCTTAAAACAATCCAAGTCCTCCTCGGTCATAGCTCCCTTGCTACCACAACCATCTACACTCACGTCACTAAAAACCTCAAAAAATCCGCCTACGACAAAGCACACCCAAGAGCATAACCACACTCTTATTGAAGGACCGTTAACCCAAAACCCCTCTATCCTTACGTAGCGCTCAACTACACCCTTCATCCTTTTACAACGCTTAGTCTTTGTAGTGCGGTCGCTCCGCGACCGCACTCTCATAGAAGGACCGTTAATCCAGAACCCCTCTATCCTTACGCAGCGCTCAACCACACCCTTCATCCTTTTACAACGCTTAGCCTTTGTAGCGCGGTCGCTCCGCATTCGCATCAACCTAACATAGAATTCTGATATTTAGTGGCATACGCTGGGAGTGCTAATATTAACGTCGTTCGACTCTTAATTCGATCCTGGTTAATGGCTTATGATAATCGTTTCTAGACCACTACCGTGGTCTAAAAACTATTTCTATAAACCAGTAGACAGGGCGGAATTAAGAGTCAAACTAACGTTAATATTAGCACTCCCAGCGTATGTCACTAAATATCAGAATTCTATGCTAGGTTGATGCGTATACGGAGCGACCGCGCTACAAACTGTGAGCCATTATGTAAGGATTAATGCAACCCTAAGATTTACGGTTTAGAATTCTCGGTAATGACAACCAATGGATTGACGATTGCGAAAGGCGCCTTTGGCAATTAACAAAGCTGTATCAATTCCATTACGCAAACCCAATAGCTCTGGGGTCAGCGCTGCTTTTTCATAAAACAAGCTAATCTCCCACTGCAACTCCCTTAGCATACTCAACGCCCGACGAAGACGACGTGTATCCCTAACGAGACCGACGTAGTTCCACATGGTCTGCTTAATCGACATCCAGTCTTGCTGGATAAGAGAGGAATCCACGACCTCATTACTCATCACCCACGGACGCACTTCTGGAAAGGAGTAATGATATTTTCCGATCTCATCACTGATAGCATCTGCTGTAGTTTTACCCCAAACAAGCCCTTCGAGTAAAGAAGAGGAGGCTAATCTATTTGCCCCATGAACACCTGTACATGAGACTTCTCCTATCGCACGCAAGCGGCGAATAGAAGTTTGCCCTACCCCATCAACGGCGACACCACCGCAGGAGTAATGGGCGGCAGGAACAATTGGAAGCGGCTCTTTGGTCATGTCTAAATTTTTTGATAAAGCGTACTCATAAATACATGGAAAGCGTTTTTTAATCCAATCTGGATCCTTAGAAGATATATCGAGTAGAAGGTATTCACTATTACCACGAAGCATCTCTTGGTAAATGCTACGTGCAACAATATCCCTTGGAGCAAGGGCTCCTTTTTCATGATATTTATGCATAAACGAGCTACCATTCAAACTCAAAATCTCCGCACCCTCTCCACGTAAAGCTTCTGTCAAAAGAAAACGACGCTCATGGGCGATGTAGAGCGATGTTGGATGGAACTGAATGTACGCCATATTCATAATACGAGCTCCGGCCCGATAAGCCATCGCCAAACCGTCACCACGAGCAGAAGAGGGGTTCGTTGTATGCAAAAAGACTTCCCCAACACCGCCTGTTGCTAAAATTGTCTCTTTAGCAAAGAATGTTTTCACATTTGAGGTGATATTATCAAGAGCATAGACACCGACACATGTTGGACTTTTGTAGATGTCCGTTAAGCTCTCTGAATGGTGCGCAAGGGTAATCAAATCAACAGCTGTGTGATCTGTTAACATATTTACATTTGGCTGCCGCTCTAAATAAGCAATCATGGTATCCATAATCGCCTTACCCGTCTGATCTCGAAAATGCAATACACGTGATCGCGAGTGTGCAGCTTCTGCTGTATAATCAAGATCTCCGTTCTCTTTCCTATCAAAAGGGACATCTAAAAGCTCAATAAGCGTTTCTTTAACAGAAGATGGACCAATGGAAACCAACTGCTCTACAGCCTTTGGAAAGCAGAGACCAGCTCCTGCGGCGATGATATCACTTGCTAATAGTTCAGAGGAGTCATCGTCTGCTAAATGAACAATCCCTCCCTGCGCAAGTGAAGAGTTCGATTGCGCCAAAGAAGAAGTCCCTGTGATCACCGTTACATTACAATTTTTCTTTGCTAAATAAATCGCCGCACTGCACCCAGCAATACCCGAGCCAACAATAAGTACATCTGTTTCGTGATCGACCATTGAATAAGTTTCCTCAAATTTAAATCAGAGGCATGATATACTTTACTCCTTTTTTTCAAAAGAGACATCACAAAGAGCTCCAACAGCAGCGTAAGATTTAAGGCTCGTCTTTTTCCCCCTATCCGGATTTGCTGTTTTTTTATTTTGGATCCCGAAAGGGATGCAAGTTATAGCATAAGCATTGTAAATACGCTTTAGCTACATCCAACAGGACTATATATGAGACAACAGTTTTCTATTTTTCGATCACACCTGGACCTTGCTCACCAACTATGGGAGCGACTACTTCGCCCTGGAGATAACGCTATCGATGCGACTTGTGGTAACGGTTACGACACCCTAAAGTTATCTGAGCTTATAAAAAGTGAAAATGATGAAAAAGAAGGAACAGTCTTCTCTTATGACATCCAAAAAGTAGCTCTTGAAAAAGCCAAAGAACACACAAAAAGCTCTCAAGTAAAATTCATTCACAGCTGCCACTCCGACCTCCCCAATCCCGAAGAGAGCATGCCCATTCGTCTTATCGTCTACAATCTTGGCTATCTTCCAGGTGGAGACAAAAGCATCACTACAATGAAAGAAAGTACAATCAAGAGTATACAAAAGGCCATGTCCCTTATAGCACCTGGCGGTGCCATCAGCATCACCTGCTATCCGGGACATGCTGAAGGTGCTAAAGAAGAGACGTTGTTACAAGAATTTGTCAAAGAACTACCCGCAAAAGAGTGGAATTGCTGCTTTCACCAATGGCTCAACCGAGAACAGTCTCCTAGCCTCTTTTTCTTACAAAAAGCTAATGACCTTACCTGCCCTATTCCGCAGGTAAAATGAACTTGCGAAATAGGGACACAACAACTAAGGTAAAGCGGATTTTATCGAAATCTTCGAGTTACAGCCAAAGCTACAGAAGCAGCTGCAGCTGCAGCTGCTACTTTAAACAAGGGAGCTAAAGAGCTTCTCTTCCTGGATGATAAAGAAGATTCTCGTGCTGGTTCCAATGCTGTCCTAGCTTGCTCAACTACAACTTGCGATTGTGATCTAGGTAAATCTCTGCTTTGAGAAGAAGGAGATGGAGAATTACCTGAAATCAGCGAGAATAAAGGCGAGCTAGGTCCGTTTACAGCCGCACGTCCTATTGGAGAAAAAAAGAAAGAAAACGCATTAGTTTGCAATCTAGACCATGCAGGTTTAGATCCTAATGAACCCAATGAGCGTGGTACAGAAGAGCCTGATACTTGCATTTTTTGTAATACTTGCATTTTTTGCAATAAAGGAAATGGAAGATAGCTATTCCTTAACACTTTATTTTCTACTCTCTTTGATACGCTTGCCATGCGCAACGCAGCTGTAACTCGAGGCAAAGGCAACCATTCAGCATTAAAACCTGATAATTGCAGCGGTGCCGATCCTACTGCCAGCTCTGATCCCGATACAACTGCTTGTTGTGACAACACTTGCCTAACCAGCGATGCCGGCACTACCGCCGAGCTTAAAAGTTGATGCCCTACAAGTTCAGACAGTCGCGTAGGCCCAGTAAGCTCTTCCACTGCACGGGGAAGCGAAACAAACGTTGAAACAGAAGTTTGTTGATCTGACGATGTAAGCGATGGTAACGACCCCGCAACAAGCTCCTGATTTTTAACTTCAAGTGACGCTACTGATCTTGAAGGAGATCTTGCTCCAGGAACTGTTAACATTGAATCCGATAGCACTACTTCTGATGTTGATACTGGTACTGCTGGTGTTGGTGTTGATACTGGTACTGCTGGTGTTGGTGTTGATACTGGTACTGCTGGTGTT
>JBDQID010000058.1:0-7593 GCA_040264515.1 Chlamydiales bacterium | reverse complement strand
GTACAGAAATCATCGCCATCATTATCCACCACATGAAAGGCCTCCCCGTAGGTCAAGTAGTTCTCTTCTGTAACATCTTTATTTTCGCCTTTGCAGGCTGGATTTACGAAGATTGGCGCACAGCCGTTCAATCTTTAATGACATTTGTTGTTGCCAGTAAAATTATGGATACCGTTATTGTAGGATTTGAAGAGACAAAGGCGGCGATCATCATCTCTCAACACTCAGGTAAGATTGCAGATGCAATCATGCACGAGCTGGGATTGGGTGTAACAATCAAATATGGCCGAGGTGGATTTTCTAAAAAAGAACAAGAAATCCTCTATGTCATTATTGAACGTTTACAGTTAGCGGAGCTAAAAGAGCTTACTAACAGAGAAGACCCCCAAGCATTTATCGCCATCGAAAACCTTCATGAAGTGGTCAATGGCACCCATGAAATGAAGAGAAGTCTCCTTTCTGGAAAGAAAAACGGGAATCCTCTGGCAAAATTATGGAACAGCAAAAAGAAGCTCCAACATTAGGGCAGTACAGCCTGCTCAAAGAGCACCAAATTGATCAATTTGGCGCCCTCTATGAAGCTGTAAATAAAGTCACTCAAGCTCCTATAATCCTTCGGCTCATCTCCCCTAACATTTCGAATAATGAAAATTTTCTTATTCGCTTCAACATCCTAAAAACAGTTCTTACCTCTCTCGACCACCAAAACCTCGTTCGAGTTGAAGAACTTGGCCAAGAAAACAAACTGTTCTATATTGCCAAGCAGCTTCCTGCAAATGAATTTATCGAACTTAAAACTTTAGATGAGTTTGATCCTCAAGATTTCATCAATAAAAAAAGAACCATTGAGCTCCTCTTTCGCGGTATAGCCGAAGGACTCTCTATCCTAGAACAAGTCAAAAAAAGCTATTATAAAGAAGGAGTTGTTCACGACTGTCTAACACCCAATAACGTCTACATCTCTTACAAAAAAGATCTTATCGGAAGCCAACAAACCATCGTACCGAAAATTGATAACTTTGCAGAAAGCTTTCTCTTTTTTGGGGAAGGAGCTAACGCTACGCTTCGCTACCATCTCACAGCTCGCCAAAATTCATGCTCGCTTTACAACGATCAATCCTTTTTTCCCTATCATGCAAGAAAGGGCCTCTCCCTCAATCACACTTTCGCGCAATACAGCTTCGGTGCGCTTACCTACAACTACTTCGCTGGCACCCCCCCCAAAGGGCTCTTTCCCCCCTTACTCGAAGTTGATCCATCTTTAGATCCCATCTGGGATAACATTGTCTCAAAATGCCTATCAGCCCCTTACGGTAACGGCTTCTCTTCTATGGCCATCGTGGTAAAGCGATTTCAAGAGCTTGAAGCGAAGCGAGGAAAACTTCCCGATGAAATGAAGCGTTTAGAAGAGATCGAAGTCCCAGAAGGAATGGCTCTTATCGCTTTTACCGATAAAGCTGAAATCGGAGCACCAGAGGGTCCCTCTGTCGAGCAACCAAGCTTTCGCGCACGCATCAAGCCATTCTTCCTAGATCTAACAGCTGTCACCAATCTACAATTTTCTGAATTTATGGAATCCCATCACAGAAGTGTTCATTCAAGTGGCAACCAGCACCCAGCAACTCTAGTCTCGCAAAAAATGGCCCAAGCTTACTGCAACTGGCGCTCGGAAAAAGAAGGGCTCCCCCCAGGCAGTTACAGGCTACCCACTGAATATGAGCTGGAAACTGCAGCTCGGGGCTCGGCTGGCGATCAATATCCATGGGGAAAGGAACAAAATTCGCTAAGGCTACACTGTGGAAAAGATTCAGCAGCAGGTACAATGCCTGTAAAAAGCTTTCCCTCCGGACGCTTCGGCCTCCACGATATTCTTGGTAATATCTGGGAATGGACAAGCTCCTCTTTTAAGCAACATCCCTTTGCAAAAGAATCTAAAAGAAAGTATAATTCTAGCCTTTTTGTCGTCAAAGGAGGTTGCTGGCAAACTCCTCTCGACAAATGCAGAGGAAGCCAACGAGCAGCCTTTCTCTCGACAGAGCGCCGTGGTAACATCGGCTTTCGCTGCGCTCGAAACATAGATCTGTAAGGTAATCTAAAAGATAAAAAAGCTTTAATAGCCTCAATCTAAAATAAGTCTTTTGTTTTTTTAGAAATTAATAAAGGACATTAATTGATTACATTTGAAAAAATAAAAGAAAAGGCGCTTGAACTCGGCTATGATGATATAGGAATCACAGATGCTAAAGTTCCCGAAGAAGATATCGCAGCTTACAAAAAATGGCTCTCCAACGGATATCAAGGAGAGCTTGGCTATATGGAAAATGAGATGCGCTGCCACCCAGAAGAGCTCTTTGAAGGCGCCAAGAGCGCTGTACTCTTCGTTAGCTATTACAAGCAAGAGTCCCTCCCCTTTCGTACAGATTCAGGCCTTGTAGCGTCCTATGCACGTGGACGCGACTACCACAATGTACACAGGAAAAGACTCAAAAAAATCATTGCATGGATGGAAAGTGAAACAGGCCTAGAAGGTATTGCAAGGGGATTTAGTGATTCAGCACCCGTACTAGAGCGAGCACTCGCTGCACAAGCAGGTATCGGCTGGTTTGGAAAAAACTCTCTACTTATTCACCGTCGCTTTGGAACGTTTTTTCTACTTTCCGGCTTGTTTACCAACATCAAACTCTCTGCTCCACCCCCACGACTCAAACTACGCATCCCACGTTGTGGTACCTGTACACGTTGCCTTGACGCCTGTCCTGTCTCCGCCTTCGCCGCTCCCTACCAACTCGATGCAAAAAAATGTCTCTCCTATCATCTTATCGAATCTAAAAAACCGCTTCCACAAGCTGTTCTCAAAGAGAATCCAGGATATGTTTTTGGTTGTGATATATGCCAAAATGTCTGCCCTCACAATCAAAACAAACCCAATTCAAAAAGCCCCGACTTTCTTCCTGAACAAGGCATCGGCCCTTATCTTACAATAGAAAAAGTAAATGCTATTAAAGAGAGTCCTGAAACCCTTTTTGGCACTCCTTTAAAGAGAAGGGGCGCCGAAGGCTTAGCAAAAAATCTAAAGGCGTTGTTGTAATATTTCTCGCTTTGATATATACCGAAACTTCTAAGTATCTGTTAAATCGCAAAGCGTGAAGGAGCGATTATGCCTGACAAAACAGACGTTAACTCAGCATTAGTTATTGATTCATGGAGAGTTTTTCGTATTCTGTCTGAATTCGTCGATGGCTTTGAGCAAATGACGGATATTGGCCCTTCCGTTTCTATTTTTGGCTCAGCAAGAACAGCCCCTGGCACCCCGCATTATGAGCTTGCCGTATCTGTGGCTAAAAAAGTCACAGCAAAAGGCTTTGCCATCATAACAGGTGGTGGACCAGGAATAATGGAAGCTGCCAATAAAGGAGCAAAAGATGCTCATGGTAAATCTTGCGGATTGAGTATCGACCTTCCTTTTGAAGTAAAATCAAACAGCTTTATAGACGAAAAATACGATCTAAATTTCCGCTATTTCTTTGTAAGAAAAGTGATGTTTGTAAGATACGCACAAGCTTTTGTTGTTTTACCCGGAGGCTTTGGAACGCTCGACGAACTCTTCGAAGCGCTCACCCTTATACAGACAAAAAAAATAAAAGAGTTTCCTATTTTTTTAATGGGAGAATCCTACTGGGCAGGCTTAATTGACTGGTTAAAAGAGACAGCTCTTAAAGAAGGAAATATCTCCCCAGAAGATTTCGACTTCTTTAAAATAACTGACGATCCGGATGAAGTTGCAGACGCAATCCAGGAACATTTTCTTGAAGGCAAGACGCTTAAAAACTTCTAGTCGTCTTATATGTTATCGAATGTAAAAAGTTTGTTATGCGTTGAAAACTTAAGTTAAGACTGCCTACGAACCCGTGTCTTGCTACCGTTTGAATATCCTGGGCACTGCTTTGAAAAGAGCTACTCTCTTCTAACGCTATCGATGCTGTACGGTAAGATTCATTTTTACCGTACGGCCTTTTACGGTTCTCTTCGATAAATAGATCTGCGATTCTTTCTTCGCTTTCAATTTCTTTTTCTTTCTCTTTGTCTAAAGGCTCTTTTTCAACAACCTTTCTAACTGTCTTTGTATCATCTGTCATTTCATTAAATTTCTTTTCACCCATTTTTTCCACCTCAAAAAGGTCTCCATCCATCTCAAACCCAAAAGATAACAACGAACCAAAATCACAACCAGCTAGTAAACCTGTAAGCGATGCATCAAGAAGTATTCTTTCCTCTAATTTCATTATTCTAAATTTCATATAAGCCTCATTTTTCTTTTATTTTTATTTTAAATAATTTTTATATATTTTAAATTAAGAATATATTAACAGATTGTAATCTTCCTAGTAACAAAATCCATAAAAAACCACTGATTCTTCTGCTTTTGAGAGTTCATTTAAGATCCGTTTCGTATTTATATTATCATCTTAAAAAAAACTGTTTGTAAAATACAGAATGAGCCCTCGAGAAAGTCCGTAGAACGCTAAAGTTTGGCACTTTTTTTGTGCCTACAACAGCTCGGTATCGAATTCAGACAGACGATGAGTTTACTTAAGACCACGGTAGTGGTCGTTTCTCTCTTTAGCCAGCACTTTAGTGCTGGGACGGGATAATAAGAACATAGTGTGCCGCGGCACTTCTCTTCTTTTTTAACTTTGAGATCCTGCGAGAAACCACTACCGGGGCATTGATTATTTACTATCTTTCCCCGCACTAAAGTGCTGGGCTAAAGATAGGAACTACCACTACCGTGGTCTTAAGTAAACTTATCGTCTGTCTGAATTCGAGACCGAGCTGTTGTAGACACAAAAAAAGTGCCAAATTTCAGCCCCAGCACTAAAGTGCTAGGCTAAATTAAGAGTCGAGCTCACGTTAAATAAAGTCTAAAATTCATCTGTACCGCCAGCATCTGCAGCTGCCTTTCCTTCTTGACTCTCGACAAGCGCTACAGCTGAGCCTCCATCTGCTGAAGGCGCTGGCACAGGCGAAAGCTGCGTTTCCGTGGATGGAAAAACTCCTTCTCCACTGTCGACTTTACTCTCTTTTGAGGCCGGCTTTTTCTCTGAAGGCAAAAGATCTGCTATACTATCACCCGTAGCAATTCTTCTAGAAAGATCTTTGAAAAATTTATTAATTGAAGATAGCTCTTCTTCAATATACCCAATATCTCGATGAAAAGTTTGCCCTTTAAGCATTTTTCCATGAGCTCGATCAAAATGATCTTGGATTACTTTAAGTGGGGAGTCTTTATTCGTCCATTTATCCTTTGCAGCTTCTGCAAGAGGATTTTTACTCCAATTCTTTATCTGGTACTGTTCTGAATCAATTTCAATACCTGTTAATCCCTTCTGAATAAAAAGTAAGTGAGTACTTCCAAGATACTGCTGGGTAGGAAGATTTCCTTTATATGTCTGATTTATTAACTTCTTTAATCCAGACTGAGCAAACTCAAATACACGCTTTGCTACAGGGTCTTGATTAGGGTTAAGCCATTTTATAGCATAAAATATTGGAGCTGAAAGGTTATACAAATCTTGCGCACTACTACCATTATACCACCTATAAATGCCTTGCACATACGACGGGTTGTCAAAACGAACTTCTCTATCTTCAATACGTATTTTTGTTCCTTCCGGTAAAAAATGAAGGAGCGCCAATTTACAAATGACACCAACGGGATCAAGCCACGCCGGTGTGATCGTATCAGTAGAAGGAACTTTCTGAGGAGGGATTACGGAAGGTTTACTTAAATCTGATTTCGAAACTAAAGAAGCCATGACAACCTTTCTTTCAAAGTTAATAAAAGGTGTCAAGTTAAATAAAGTTTTTTATATAGTCAAGAATAAAAAGCAAGTTGGCTCTTCACTACTTAAAAAAAATAAGAAGCTACCTATCAATAGAAAAATGACTGTTTTTTATATGGCAATATTTACTACGAGCTCCACGCTTAGCCAAATGAAAAAATCCCATACCAGAAAATCTAAACTTATGTCCAATCTTGGTATAACTTCCCATAGATCAGAAGAAAATTTGGCAAGATTAACAATAGCCGAAATCGGATCAAGCAAAGAAGGGAAAGATCAACTTAAGCCAGAGCTATTAATTAAGCTCATTGCAGTCTCTTACGAAGAAGATAAAGCCAAAGAGTCTAAAACCAAAGGAACATCGTCAGCAATGAGCTGGTCAATGTAATTAAGATCGTAATCATTAGAAAGAAAATTTTGATCTTCAAGCATACGCAAATGAAACGGTATTGTCGAAGAAATCCCACCGATATGGAACTCTCGAAGTGCTCTTTTCAATCGATCAATAGCTTGGGATCTATCTTTACCCTTCACAATCAACTTAGCTATCATAGAATCGTAATAAGGTGGAATCTTGTAACCAGAATAGCATGCACTATCAACGCGAACGTGAGGCCCTCCTGGGGGCAAATAGTACTCGAGACGACCAGGTGAGGGTGCAAAACCGTTACATGGATCTTCCGCATTAATACGGCATTCAATCACATGCCCATCAAGGGTCACATCCTTTTGACGTATACGCAATTTCTCACCTTGAGCAACTCTCAGCTGCTCCACAACAATATCAACACCTGTTAACTCTTCGGTAACCGAGTGCTCTACTTGAATACGCGTA
Organism: Chlamydiales bacterium; assembly: GCA_040264515.1. Classification (GTDB taxonomy): domain Bacteria; phylum Chlamydiota; class Chlamydiia; order Chlamydiales; family JBDQID01; genus JBDQID01. The sequence continues at coordinate 915 of JBDQID010000058.1, read as the reverse complement.
TTCATTTCCATAAAGTAGAACTTTTTATTTTTATCAACGAGAAACTCAACAGTTCCTGCTGAATAGTAACCAGCCTCTTTTGCAACAGCAACAGCTGCCTTTCCCATCTCTTCTCTTAAAGCAGGAGAAAGAATGGGGCTTGGGGCTTCTTCAATAAGCTTTTGCTTACGACGCTGAACCGTGCAATCCCTCTCTCCCAAATGGATAACATTACCATGCTTATCACCAAGGATTTGCACTTCAACATGGCGAGGATTAACAATCATCTTCTCGATATAAACATCCGGATTGTCAAAATTAATCCTAGCTTCGCTACCAGCTGCCACGAACTGCTTAGAAAACTCTTCTGGGTTGTGTGCCAGGCGAATCCCACGTCCACCACCGCCAGCTGTTGCTTTAATAAACACTGGGTAGCCGAGCCTCTCAGCTTCAGCTAAACCGTCATCAAGATGGCTTATAATACCTTCAGAACCGGGAATTACAGGACATTTAGCGCGTTTTGCCGTAGCTTTTGCTTTCGCTTTATCACCAAGAAGCATAATGGCATCATTCGAAGGGCCAATAAAGCTAATACCACAGCTCTCACAAATCGCTGCAAAATTTGCATTTTCGCTAAAGAAGCCGTAGCCTGGATGTACGGCATCGGCTCCTGTTACTTCACATGCAGAAAGAATATTCGATTTTCTTAAATACGACTTTACAGATGGAGCCTCTCCGATACAAATCGCCTCATCAGCGTGAAGCACATGTAAAGCTTCTTCATCAGCTTGAGAATAGACAGCAACCGTTTGCAATCCGATATCGTGACACGCTCGAATAATTCGAACTGCGATTTCACCTCTGTTTGCTATTAAAACTTTTTTCATAAATCGACAATGCTGCTTTTTTAAGTTTCAATACGGAAGATTTTAGTGC
>JBDQID010000057.1:0-7706 GCA_040264515.1 Chlamydiales bacterium | reverse complement strand
CACGGTAGTGGCATCTCTCAGGATCTCAACGTTAAAAAAGAAGAGAAGTGCCGCTGCCGCGGCACACTATTCTTATTATCCCGTCCCAGCACTAAAGTACTGGGCTAAAAAGAGAAACGACCACTACCGTGGTCTAGATAACGTCGTTATCCACATAAATTCACGTGAGCTCGACTCTTAATTTAGCCTAGCACTTTAGTGCTGGGAGGGGATAATAAGAATAGTGTGCCGCGGCAGCGGCACTTCTCTTCTTTTTTAACTTTGAGATCCTGAGAGATGCCACTACCGTGGCATAGATTTTTTTCTATCTTTCCCAGCGCTAAAGTGCTGGGCTAAAGAGAGAAACGACCACTATCGTGGTCTTAAGTAAACTCATCGTCTGTCTGAATTCGAGACCGAGCTGTTGTAGGCATAAAAAAAGTGCCAAACTTCAGCCCCACTAAAGTGCTAGGCTAAATTAAGAATCGAGCTCACGTTATCTTACTCTCTTGCTTCTGCGGTTACCGCCTCGCTGAAACAGTGCTATATTTAATTCCGCACTCCAGCATGAGTGTAAATGGCGGGAAGAAAATGCTTATTTAAGAAAAATCCACCTGATAAAGATTGCTTACTCTTTCCTAATTGGAGAACAGACGTTATCCTAAGATTCAAGCTTAACAGAGCACTAGGAGAGCTCTTTTGTTTTTGTCTTTACCTGTATGGGCTGTTGTGAGGGTTGTTGCATGGGGTCGGCAAGTGGTGTTTGGGACGCTTTGATCATGAGATGTTTGCAGTTTATGGCACTTTGGATAAATGATGGAATAAAAATAGTAAGATAGCTTTCATTTGCATCTTTAAGTGAGAGCTGTTTGTAGAAATGAATTCTTTTTTGCTCTGTATCGATTCCGATAGATCCAAATTGAGTTTCTCTATTTTGCACAGAATGGTGCAGGGTGGAGAGGTGGTGGGGTGCTTGGGGGATTTTTTCAAAAAGAGAAATATAGAGAACAATAGATTCATCCTCTTCTTCGTACACAGCATTTAAAATAGATTTTGCATCGATTGGAATTGCCCAATGATTTTTATCTATGTTTTTGGGTGAAGGAAATTCCAATACTTGGCTGACGCTTTCTAAGATTTTGTTAATCTTCTTTAACATTGATGTACCTCTCCCATAATATGACCACTATATTAAAAAAAATAATTTAGGTCATCTATGAAGGAATAATAGATTCATCTGTATGGTGAGAACAGTCGTAGCAGTGCTCGGATTGAAATTTCTGAGGATGTTCAATCTGAATGGTTGTATGAATGATATTGTATTTAGACTTTAGCATTTGGTGTGCTAAATTTAGAGTGTGGTCTCCTTCTTTAGAAACGAGATGCACGCTTAGCGCCGGATAGTTGCTCGATATTGTCCAAATGTGTAAGTCGTGGAGCGCATCGACGCTTTCGATTGCTTCGAGATCTTTTTTCACTTCTATGGGATCGATATTTTTTGGACTACTTTCCATCAGGATATGAATAGCCTCTTTAATCATGCCCCATGAACTATAGAGTATGATTAGAGAGAAGAGGCAGGTAACGATAGGGTCAATGATCCAGAGTTGGGTCCACCAGATGAGAATCCCAGCGATTAGAGCGGCAGCGCTCCCTAGTAAATCACCTAGAACATGGAGGTATGCTGAGCGGATGTTGAGGCTGTAGCTTTGGGTCGGATGGAGTAGTTTCATGACGCCTAGATTAACGAATAGACCGATGAGAGCGATGATAGAGACTATGGGGCCTTGAACAAAGGATGGCGAGTAAAAGCGTTCAATAGCTTCGTAGATAAGAAAAGCGCAGAGCATCCATATTACCAGACCGTTTGCAAGAGCACCAAGGATTTCGGCTCTGTGAAAACCGAAGCTTCTTTTTGGTGTTGTTGGTTTTTGTGACAGCCAGAAGACAAAATAGCTCAGAGCCATAGCGCCTGTATCTGTAAGCATGTGGAGTGCATCTGCGATGAGGGCAAGGCTATTAGCGTATAGGCCACCGATAAGCTCGACGAACATGAAAGAGCCGGTTAAGATAAGGCCGTATAAAAGGGCTTTTCGCTCTTTGGTTCTTTCCAACTTTTTTAAGTCTGGTGTATGATGTTGGCAGGAAGAAGAGTGCATAGTCAGGGCTGTGTATATAAATTTTATGAAACCTCATTGTGATTTTTCTTATGTTTTTTGTCATTTACGAATTTGTTTTGCACCTGTTTGCTCTTTTAATGCTTCCAAAACTTTGTTATCGCTATTTTGTTAAGAAAAGGTATCACAATAGTTTAGCTTTGAGGTTAGGCATTGGGTACCCTTTGTTAAAAAAAGATAGCCGTTTTTGCATTTGGGTGCATGCCGTCTCTGTTGGTGAGGCTAAGGCTGTCAAGCCTTTGGTTGAAAAAATGCGCGCGCTTTATCCGGATTCTCGCATTATTGTATCTTCGATTACAGAGACAGGGCATGCAGAAGCAAAGCGATCACTTGGTTGTGCAGACGAGCATGTCTATTTACCGTTTGACTTTAGCTATGTTGTTGGTCCCATTATTCGTCGGTTGTCTCCGGATCTTGTTCTTTTAACGGAGACGGACTTTTGGTTTAACTTTCAGCGTCATGCAAAGTTGTGTGGTGCACGTTTGGTGTTGGTTAATGGCAAGATTTCTCAGACCTCTTTACGTCGCCATCAGCAGCTCCCCTTCTTAGCATCCCCGCTGTTTTCTCCGTTTGATAAGTTTTGCCTGCAGAGTCAGACTTATTTTGACCGTTTTAAGAAAATTGGAGTTCCAGTGGAGAAGATGGTGGTAACGGGAAATCTTAAACTGGATGATGATTACCCGTTTTTATCGAAAGATGAGCTGGTAGCTTTTAAAGAGAGGTTGGGAGTTAAGGGGATGAGCCTTGTTATCGGGTCGACTCACGCTCCGGAAGAAAAGGATATTCTCTTTCAGATTCAAGCTGTTTGGGAGCGCTATCCAACTTTAAAAGTTATTTTGGTACCACGTCATCCAGATCGCATCGCAGAGGTAGAAGCTATTGTGCGTTCCTTTGGAATTTCGTATGTGCGCTATAGTGAACTTGCTAAGTCGTCAGGTGAAGAGCAGTTGGTTCTTATTGACCAGATGGGACTGTTGCGAGACTGCTATCAGGTAGCGAGAGTTGCAATTGTGGCGGGAAGTTATACACCGAAGGTCGGTGGGCACAATATTTTGGAGCCTTTGTGGTACGATGTACCGGTGCTTTATGGTCCGCATATGCATTCTCAGCCAGAATTCGTAGAACTTATGGAAGAGTTTAAAGCGGGAAAACAAGAGGGGCTTGAGGGTTTGCAAGAGCAGCTGGTGCATCTTTTGGAGTCCGATTCTTCGCGTGCGCAGATGGCGGAGGCAGGTAAGCGCCTTTTGGCTAGCGCCAAAGGGGCCACAGAGCGCACTTCTGAGGTTATCGTAAGTTGTATTCTTTTACAGGATAAGCAGGATAGCTAGGATAAATTAGGATGTTTTTCAAAATAACATCATTGGGAAACATCCTAATTATCCTGCTTATCCTGTAAAAAAATCTAGTTTGGGAATTTTCGAGTTTAAATCAGTAGAGGGGGCACTGGTTTGATTTCCAGAGTCCGAACAGTTTTTCGCACTCTTCGCTGAGCATGCCGCTTTGGGAGCTGAGCTCGCTTTTGTTTTCGGGGAGGGCTACTTGTTCGTAGAAGAAGGCGTCGTCAAATCCGTAGCTAGCGGCGCACTCTCTTGTGACTCCGACATGAATTTGTTTAATGCGTGCCCAGTAGCTAGCGGAGAGGCACATGGGGCACGGCTCTGCTGTGGTATAGAGCGTACAATCTGTTAGTACATGGGAGCCTAAGACTTGGCTTGCTTTGCGAATAGCGTTCATTTCTGCGTGGCATGTTGGATCGTTATTGGCAATTACGGTGTTGTGAGTAACGGATAAAACCATTCCTTTTTTATCGATAATACATGCTCCAAACGGACCGCCTTCTCCGTTTAGAACGCCTTCTCGAGCACTTTGTATTGCTAAACGCATATATTGTGACATGTTGTCTCCTTCTATTCAGGAATTGCTTTTCTTCTCAATTTTGTCATTTTCTGGTATTATTGTGGAGAAATCTAAGGTAATGATGAATCAAAATTTTAGTCAACTAATTGAAGCTCAAAGTGAAGCGCTTTCTCGCTATAGAATTGGGGAAGTTGAATTTTCTGGAAGAGCATACCAGCTACAAGTCTTTGATGGTGAAGAAGAGTTGTGGCCTTTTTTGGAATTTGATGAGGAGGCTAAACTTAAAGATTCGTTTTGTACTTGCGATGAAGAAGAGGGGGTCTGCCCTCATCTTCTTGTTGCTTTCAGGCAAATTTTTAACTCACACTTAGATCCCCTCCATTTTCGCTTTTCAGAATCCCTTTGGCATCAGCTTTGTGGAATTTATGCTGTCAAGCAAGGGTATGATACCGATCTGCTTGAAAAAGAAGAGGAGGGGCACTATCGTTGTTATGCGACAACGAAGAAGCCCCTTTTTGTTATTCAGGCAAAAGAGGGTAAGGCACGTTCAAAGTTGCATGAGATTATTGAAGAGCGGAAGGTTGAGACGGAAGAGAATTCGATTAAGTTCACTCACTTAACACCAGAAGAGATCGCTCTTTGGCATGAAGGGCGTCCGTCGCCGTCTTTGCGCTATGAGCTCTCTTTTTGGTCAGATTTGGCAAAGTGGTGGATGCTTCGCTTGGAAAGGGGAGACAATTACTCCATCTCTTTTCGTTTTGATGAAGAAGGAATTCCAAATCAGATTTGGGTGGAGTTTGATGATTTGTTTTTTGCCTTTTACCTTGCAAGGGCTCATCTTCCCTATATTATTCCCTCCCTTTCAATGGTGAATAGCCCGCTGCCTGTTTTTAACTTTAACGAAGAGGCTATCGCGAAGATTGTCTTTAATAAGGAAGAGCACTCTCTAATTGTAGATTTAAGAGAAGAGTTAATTGATAATCAATCGAAGATTGAAGGTAGCGGTATTTCGATTGGGGAGTGGGTCTATGTCCTTAAGAAAGGTTTTTATTTTGGAGGCAAGCACAGCCTTATCGCATCGCCCTTCATTGAAAAAAAAGAGCTTGCAGCGGCATTAGATCAACACTTACCAATTATTCAGCGTCACTTAGTCGGAGTGGAGATTCATCCGGATCCAAGAGACGTTCACTATACGGTTTTTTTTGATGATAAATGGAATCTTCACCTTTCGTGTTATTTGAATGAACCAGGAGATTTACAAACAGAGCGTGCGGGCTATTTTGCGCCTTGGGTTTTTGTGGAAAAGAGTGGCTTTCATAAGTTAAGCAACGCGCGTTTTGAGAGAGCGGATTGGTTGGTAGCTCCCGAAGATATTTCAGCTTTTGTTCACGAGAATCGAAACTGGTTGAACCAAGTAGACGGTTTTCACACTCACCTTTCGAGAGTTGAGGACCGTTTGGTGTTTAACGTAGATAGCGAAGGGATGTTGAATTTCGAGAGCCGAGTGGACATTTCCGGAGAAGAGTTTGAGGGAATGGATTTTGGTGATTGGGTCTTTATCAAAGGGCAAGGCTTCTATGCGAAGTTACGTCATAGGATTGGTTTACCGGTACGAGCGGGCGTTAGCATTCCAAAAGAAGAAGTTCCTGGTTTTATTCGTTTGTATCAAGACGATCTTGCTCATGTGCCTAATTTTTTCTCGCTAGAGTGCCCTGTAAAAAAATCGGGTGTGCGCATTACTTTAAAGGGTGTTAAAACGATTGTTGTTAAGCCAGTATTCGAGTGGAATCGTGGTTTTTCTTCTAAAAGCTGTTACTTCTTTCAAGACTTTGTTTTTGTCGAGGGAAGAGGATTCTGTGAGCTGCCATTAGATCAGCGTCTTCCTGAAGATTTCCGTCATGAAACGGTGATTAAAGGGCGCCGCTTCCCACTTTTTTTGAAGTATGAGTTAGATAGCTTGCGGCGCTTTGCGACCTACATTGACCCTCGCTTGCAAAAAGCTGAGCACGGCAGCTTCGTTGTACACGATGTTCGCGGTGGTGTTATGCTCGAAGAGAAGGGTCTGTTTTCTTTTCATATGTTTTATGAAACGAAATGGGGCCGTGTACCTGTAACGGATATTTGGAAAGCTTTGATGAAGAAGAAGCAGCATCTTTTTTCTGATGCAGGCTTGATTAATCTTCATGCGGAAAACTTTCAATGGCTTCATAGGTTGGCTCCGACAAGGGCTGACGCCTCGGAACAAACTGTTTTTCTTTCAGTCTTAGAGTTTCTTCGTCTGAACGCATTTGAAAAGATTGAGGACCCTCCAGAAGAGCTTGAGAACAGTGGAGGTGTAAGAGACTTTTTACGCCGTTTGCGAGAGCTCCGAATGGATAGTAAGCCAGATCTTGTGGGTCTTAAGAGTACTTTACGTCCCTATCAAGCTGTTGGTGTGGATTGGCTCTGGTTTTTATATAATCACCATCTATCGGGTTTACTCTGCGATGACATGGGTCTTGGAAAGACGCACCAGTCGATGGCTCTTTTGACAGCTGCGATAAATGAGAGTAAGAAGAGGCAAAAGGGACGTAAGTCGTATTTAGTTGTCTGTCCAACATCTGTGATTTATCACTGGCAGGAAAAGTTAAAAGAGTTTTTGCCGCAGCTTAGAGTGTGTACTTTTCACGGACAGAAGCGCAGTATTGACGGTTTTTTGGTTCATCACGATCTCCTCTTAACCTCTTATGGTATTTTGCGCTCAGAAAGAGAGATGATTAGTTTGATCTCGTTTGATGTTGCGGTATTTGACGAAGTGCAGGTGGCGAAAAATCACCAAAGTAAGGTGCATTCGGCACTGCTTGCGGTGCAAGCTAGAATGCGTATTGGCTTAACTGGAACTCCGATTGAAAACGAGCTCCGAGAGTTAAAGTCACTCTTTGATGTTGTTCTTCCTACGTATATGCCAAGCGAGTCGCAGTTTCGCGATAGTTTTATTCAGCCGATTGAAAAAAGTGGAGATCAGAATCAGAAGGCTTTGCTTTCTCGCTTTATTCAACCTTTTGTTTTAAGGCGGAAAAAAGAAGAGGTGCTCGAAGATCTTCCTTCGAAAACAGAGTCGATAGCGCATTGTGATTTGACTCTTGAACAGCTCAAACTTTATCAAACGACTCTGAATGCTTCTAAAAAAGAGTTAATCAAAGGGCTGCAAGATCACGATAAGCCGATCTCTTACGTACATGTTTTTGCGTTGTTGATGAAGTTGAAGCAGATTTGCAATCATCCTGCACTTTTTCTTTCGGAGACAAAGGAGTATAACAAGCACAGCTCTGGAAAGTGGCAGCTTTTTGTTGAGCTTCTTAGTCAGGCACAAGAGAGTGCACAAAAGGTTGTGGTTTTTTCGCAGTACTTAGGGATGCTTGATATTATAGAGGAGCACCTTGAAAAAGAAGGCATTAAATACGCCTCTCTTCGTGGTAGTACGGTTAATCGTGGGGAGGAGATATCTCGTTTTCAGAAGGATCCCGAGTGTCAGGTTTTTGTAGCTTCTTTGATGGCAGCAGGGCTTGGAATTGAATTGACAGCAGCGTCCGTTGTTATTCATTACGATCGTTGGTGGACTGCAGCACGGGAAAACCAGGCAACAGACCGGGTTCATAGAATTGGTCAGACGCGTGGAGTTCAAGTGTTCAAGTTGGTAACTGTTGGAACGTT
>JBDQID010000056.1:0-7773 GCA_040264515.1 Chlamydiales bacterium | reverse complement strand
GTCGTAGACTGCCTAAACGAAGAGTTTCCTGAATTGGATGGCCATGATATAGCCTTTGTAGATAAACCAATTTTTGAGGATGAGCCCAATTGCGATGCAAGCAGAGTAAATCCCAACCCACATGAACGCCTCTTTATAATCTGTTCCCTCAGAGACCAGGTAGTCAGCCAAGTACTATATCAAAAAAGTTGCGGCCAGGGTGGAAGCCTCTCCAAGAAAAGCAATAAAAGCCATTTACTTTAACCGCCATAAGATGCTATGCAAAATTTTACCTATCACATACCTGCAATGAGTTTGCAGACTTTTTTTGACACGAAACGATAAACCAAGGATCAAACATGGCAGCTTATGTAGAAGCCACATGCAGCGCAAAAACAGGCGCAACCACATGCTATGAAGAAGGAAAAGTCGATGCCACAGCGACAGCAAAATCTGAAGGACGCCAATACAAACATATCTCCGGCTTTGCTGACTATTCCGAGGGCGAAAACTATCTTTTTTCCCTATGGAAAGAAAAAATCACCGCTGTATTCAAAACATACGGCTTCACAGGCTTCAATCCACGCCCACTCGAACCCGCTGAACTCTTAAGAAAAAAAGGCGGAGTCGATAAACAGATCTTTGGCGTCAGCCGCCTTCAAGACGGCAGTGCAACAAACCTTGCCATTCCCTTCGACAGAACCGTTCCTCTTGCCACATACATCATGAGGCATATGCAAGAGACTACCTTTCCTTTCAAGCGCTTCGACATCTCACACTCTTTTCGTGGAGAACACGCAGCCCCTGGACGATTTCGCGGCTTCATCCAAGCTGATATCGATGTCATCGGACCAAGACTCAATCTCTATAACGATGTCGAGTGCATTGCCACAATTCTCAAGTCTCTAAATAAACTAGAAATTCCAGAATACTTCATGTATCTCAACAACATCCAAATCCCCAAAGCAATCATCACATCCCTTGACATCCCAAAAGAGACACATGCACCCTTCATGCGCATTATCGATAAAATGGATAAGATCGGCCTCGACGGAGCCTTCATGGAACTACAAGCCCTCCTCCCCGACAGCAGCCCCGCGCTCTTAAAACAAACAGCAGAAATCTTCACCTACAAAGGCCCCATAGCAAGTTTCTTTATCGATGAAACATGGGGAAGTACAGTGCCCGCAGCCCTTGAACAGCTACAAAATACAATGATGCTTTTAGAACGAAGCGGCATCAGCACAAAAAACATTACCTTCTGCCCCGGAATGGTACGCGGGCTCGACTACTACACAGGTGTGGTCTTTGAAACATTCTTTAAAGAAATGCCAGAATTCGGAAGTATCGCAAGCGGTGGGCGATACGACAACCTCATCGATTCACTCTCCGATGGCTCTTCGAACATAGAAGGTGTCGGAGGCTCCATCGGACTTACACGCCTATTCGATATTTTATCACGCAAAGAACTACTCAACGCCAACCGCAGAACATCCGCAGATGTTCTGCTTGCATACAGAACACCCGAACTCATAGGAGAGACCTATATACTTGCAGAAAAACTACGCGAACAAGGAGTAAATGTAGATCTCTACACAGGAGATAGCAAAAAAATAAGCAAACAGCTTGGATATGCTAACAAAAAAGGGATCCCTCGCGCTATTATGGTAATGGCCCCAGAAGCATATGTCATCCGCAACATGACAACGTCTAAGCAAACCCCAGATATGCAAAGCCCTGATGCTGTCGCAGCTCTTGTAGCTCAAACTATAAAAGAAGAAAAAGAACTCACAACGAAGTAAAGCAAAACTTAAAGGGAAGCTCCCTCTAGTGGAGCTTCCATGACATTTTAATATTTTAGAGGTTTTTATGAATATTTTTGTTTTCCTTGGCGGTCTTGCCGTCTTATCCATCATATGCTTTATTATTGGAAGTAAAAGTTCCACTGGGCAAAAAGATGCTCAAGACTATTTTCTAGGCTCACGCACCGTTCTATTCTATCCTCTAATGATGACCTTCGTTGCCACCCAGATCGGTGGCGGTGTTATCCTAGGCACCGGACAAGAAGCACATCGCTTTGGCTGGTTCGCCCTACTCTATCCCCTTGGAATTTGTATCGGATTTCTTCTTCTCGCCGCTGGAATTGGAAAAAAAATTGCAGCATATAAAGCGTCTACAATCCCCCAACTTCTTGAAATTGCGTTCAATTCACCCACAGCTAAAAAGATGGCTTCCGTTATTTCAATGGTCTCCCTATTTACAATCCTCATGGCCCAAGTCATCGCCTCGAAAGGGTTCATGAACGCCATCGGTGTAGAAAACGACCTCCTCTTCGCCATGTTTTGGCTACTTATTATCGGCTACACAGTCCTTGGTGGACTAAAAGCCGTTATCGCAACGGATGTTTTTCAAGCCACATTCTTTATCGCTATTCTTATTGCATGCTTCGGATACGCTGTGATAAACGCCCCAATTAATTTCTCAGAGCTCTTCGAATACGGAATGAGCGTACATAAAGAAACCGATGCTTCAATGAATTACTTTGGCTGGATCATGATGCCCACCATCTTTATCGTCATCGGACAAGATATGGCTCAACGCTGCTTTTCAGCAAAATCTCCAAAAATTATCAGTATGTCAACTCTTGCTGCCGCTGTTATTATCGCTTTAGTTTGCATCATTCCCATGTACTTTGGAATACTCGCTCGCGCAACAAACCTAAATATCCCTGAAGGATCAAGCATCCTTATCTCTTCAATCACTGCATTTACAAACCCCACTTTCACAGCCCTTGCTGCATGCTGCATCCTAGCTGCTATCATCTCAACCGCAGACTCATTGATCAACGCTCTGACATCAAATTTAGCTCAAGATTTCCAATGGGGCTCAAAGTCCAGCAAGCTTCCTATAACAACACTCCGCATGATGACAGCTGTAGTCTCCCTACTTGCTGTTGCAGCCTCTTTTCTCTTCGAGCAAATAATCGGAGTCCTTCTCCTCAGCTACGCACTCTACGCAAGCTGCCTAACAGTACCCGTCTTTGCTGCAATTTTTCGTGTAAAAAGCTCTGAGAGAGCTGTGATTGCCTCTATTCTTTCCGGAGGTGCCGTTTTCTGCCTCAGCAATTTCATCACACTACCCATGCCAGGTGAGCTCGCCGCTATGACAGCCTCACTCATAAGCTTCGCCGTTCTTCGACGCTCAAGCTACAACGAAACTACCGTTGCCATGGTGCCGTAAAACAGACAAAAAAAAACCGTGAATTTTTTCAAATGAAAAAACTCACGGTGATGTGCGAAAGGGGGGACTCGAACCCCCACGGGCCAAAGCCCACTAGCCCCTCAAGCTAGCGCGTCTACCAATTCCGCCACTTCCGCTGAGAAGAAAGCAAGATTCTACAGAGTCACCTAAATTCCCGCAAGAAAAAAGAAAACATAATTAAAAATGGAAGCCATTTGTTAAATTATTTGAGAATTCCCAAATGTTTTCCAATTCCACTTTTAATTGTAGTCTACGCAGGGAACTCTCTCGCTAAATAAAAAACTTTCCGTCATAATAATCTTTTCATAACAAGGTAGCAATGATGACAACAACCACCCCAACAGATGAAATGCGCTGCTCAACATACTGTACAGCTAAAGCCTATGACCTCCTCTCACTCTTTCCCCTTCTCCAAAAAAATTACAAATGCCGCTTCTACCGCGATGTCATCCACGCTCACCATTCAGAAAACGCATGGGACGCCTTCTATTTTTCCTACGGCGTTGCCGTCTTCTGGAATTTTCCCCTCGACGAAGAACGACATCAACTTCTCTTAATCAAACGGTGCGAAGAAACCCCTCTCAAAGAAGGCAGCGACGACGAATTCGCCTTCGAATACGGAGAGCAACAAACAATATTCCAAGACGTTATCACTCTGACTGAAGAATCTCCTCTACAAAAACTTGCCGTCTCGCACGGCATTGCTCAATCTTTAAAACTCATTATGTTTGAAGAGTCCATTCAAAAAACAATCTCAAACACCAAACACCTTCCAGAAGATCTCGCAAGAAAAGGAAAAATTTCGCTAAGAAGAAAAGAGATCTCCCAAAAAATGGGACAACTCTTCATCGAACGCAATTCCGTAAATCTCCATTTCGATATCCTAGATACTCCAGAAATCTTTTGGGAGTACGATGAAGTAGAGCCTCTCTATAAAATCACACGTCACTACCTGGATATCCCCACTCGCGTTGAAGTTCTCAATCAACGCCTAAACATCGTCAATGAACTTTTTCAAATGCTCAGCAACGAGCTCAACCACCAACACTCTTCAAAACTAGAATGGATCATTATTATTTTGATCTTTATCGAAGTACTGCTTTATCTAGGTAAAGATATTTTCCACTTTATTTAATTCAACACCATATCAAAGCCTTGATCTCAACCTCACTGATAACTTAACATTTATCTCTCTTTTTAAAACTCAAGGACAGTAACAACAATGGCCCTCAGCGTAACAGCAATAAAACCAACTCAAACTCAACATCTTGCAAAAACTCAAAACAAGAAAACTGCTGATCGACTGTATTATACCAAAATAAAAACATATCGGTTCGTTACAACACGTACCCTTTCTACAAAAAAAAAATCCGGTCTTCCACTTATTAAACCCCGAGTCCTCTCATTACAAAATGGCTCAAAACAACCAACAAGACGCCCCATAACTTCTCAAATTTCTCTTCCATACAAAAGAGAAGAGCCCTTCTTTTTAAGACACATCGATTCCGTATTAGAAAAAAAACCTCCAGCAGCAAGACCTCCAACACCAAGACCTCCAATAGCAAGCCCTCTAGAAAAAAAAAGAGCCCCACACTTCAATAAAATAATCTACACCCAAAACCTACGACTCTTAAAAACAATACTTAAAGTACAAAGAAAGTTAAGCTGCAAAATGGAAGAAGAAGGTGCTGTTAAAATTTCAAAAACCGCATTTCCTGCTTTAAGCAGCTCATTTACAATCACAAAAAAAGGAGATATCTTAAGGCATATCCATGGGAAAAAAGGCTATGTTTTTGAAGGCTCATTTAAAAAATGTAAACGATGTGTCAATATAAAAAACGGAGCTATCCTAATACGAAGCGTGGTAAAACAAAAGAAGCGAAATCACAAAAACTTATCCCACTCCATTGCTATCTACAGACAACTTCAAGAGCTAAATGACCCAAACCTAGCCCTTGGCCCAGCTCTTACATCGTTCTCTTATAAGACAGGACGGAAAAAAACGACTTTTTTCTCTCCTTATATGAAAGACGGAGATCTCTATACAGTTATTATCCAAAAACAAACTCAACTTACAAAACAACAAAAAACAAGCCTACTACAACAAATCGCTCAAGGTGTAAAAACAGTACACGATCAAAGAATTGCTCATCTAGATATCAAACCCGAAAATATTTTCATCGCAACAAAAGATAGGCGCTATAACGCCTGCCTTGCTGATTTCGATCTCGCGCGCAAAATAGATGAAACTGGCGGTATAATAACATGCGGAAGCCCCGGTTATCGCGCTCCTGAACTACGCCGACAAAATAAAACCAAAGGAAACGATCTTCTAAAAAGCGATATCTATAGCCTTGGTTGCCTCTTCCTTGACATTATCCTACCACCTAAATTTAACCGCCCAAACATTGAACGCTGCAGGAATACTCTAATAAGACTACTTCCCAACCATCGCATAACACAACTCCTCGCCCTAATGACAAAACTCGACCCAATGTTGCGTCCCACTATCGATGATGTCATTAATATATTAAATACGATAGATATTCCCGAGAATGAAGAAATCCGATGAAACAATTACTTCTTTTGTTAATCCGGTTCTATCAACTCGCCATAAGCCCATACCTTGGGAAGAACTGTCGCTTTGAGCCCTCTTGCTCTGAATACGGGCAAAGCGCAATCAAAAAACACGGCTCTCTCAAAGGCGGATGGCTTCTTATCAAACGCATCATACGCTGTGGCCCCTGGAGCACAGGTGGATACGACCCCGTTCCTTAGTTTTATTTAATCTTAAATGGACGTTAAAAACCACTCAACAGCAAACCCTCGAGTATCTTAACATTCAAAGTTGACAGAGCACTAGATCACTTATCCTGTAAAAGGAACAACCCTGTTACTCCACGGGAATCTCTAGAATATTACCACGCCTGAGAACATCAGATGTTAAACTATTGCGCTCTTTGAGCGTTTGAATGTCCGTCTGGTAAAGCTTTGCAATCTTCCAAAGCGAATCGCCCTCCTGAACCACGTGATACTGCTGGTACGGCTTACGAAAGCTCTCCTCTGACCCCTCCTGCTCCACAACAACACTCGAAGCGCCTGGACCAAAACGCTCTAAAGCAGCCTGATGATGATACGGCAACTCCAATCTCTCTCCACTCCAAGCGTACAAAAGCTCAGCTGAGCGCTGAAGCACCGCTAAACTTCGGTGACTCTTCAAAATCTCGAGCGCAAACTGAAGCGAGCGCGACTCCGTGCTCTCCTCCAATGACGCAAAAAGACGCAACACCTGCTCGTCTGTTAAGCGCGAGAGCGCAAATTTGAAATCCGTTTTTAAAATCAACTGTGGAGCAATGTCTCCATCCAAAGCTAGGTAATCAAGTAAAAAGGCGTGACGCAACTCGTCCGGAAAATCCCCATACTCTTTTTGCAACTTCACAAAAGCTGAAAAATTTTCCCACTCGCCCTCCATTAACAAAGCGAGTAACTCTTCACGAGAAACCTGAATCTCCCCACGAGAAAAGAGCGTCTCCACCGTAAAGAACTCCGATGACATAAAAAATGTTTCAAGAAGAGACGGCTCTTTAAACTCGCCACTCTTAATCAAACGAAACAAGCCTTGAGCTGTAAACGGCCACTGCTCCGTGTCAATAAAGTGCTCAATCTCCTCAAAGCTTTGATCCGAAAGCGCTGGAAAAAGCAGCAGCTCTTCTTGCTCAGCCAAACGCCATCGCCTCTTTTCAAAAAGCTGACCACCCAAAGCGCGCTCAAGATTAAAATGATAACGGTCGACAAGAAGCGAGAGCGCTAAATCTCGCTTATAAAAACCTTCTTCAACAAGAACTTTTTCCGAAAGCTTCACCTTTAACTCATCAAAAGATAAAGGGCGCAACTCCTCAAAAAGCTGTTCAATAGAGCGGCTCTCCATAACGAAAACCTGGCCACTCTGCTCTCTTTTAAGCTCCGCTGCACTCTGCGATCTATCGCCAAAAGAGACATAAACAAACGTTGCCAGCAAGGCAATGTTTAAAGTCCCGCTGAATATTAAAATCTGTGTTAAAAGGCGGACCTTGCGCCACAAACGTGATTTTGCCATTTTCAATCACACCATCTTTTCTCTTTATTCTATTGTACCTGTTTATTTCTTTGTACCAATAGCGCAAATTTGTTAATCTTCTATGCTCCGAGTAACAATTATATAGGCTTATAGAAGAAAATGGAACTCCCTCTTTCCTGGATCAAAGAATACATCTCTATCTCTCTTTCTGATGCTGAATTAGAAAATACACTCACCATGGCAGGCCTCGAAGTCGACGCCATCCAACCAGCACCTTTGAGCTTCGAAAAAGTTATTGTCGGAGAAGTCCTCGAAGTTGAACAACACCCCAACGCAGAAAAGCTCTCCCTTGCCACCGTTACCGACGGCACCCAAAACTACCAAGTCGTCTGCGGCGCCCCCAACTGCACAAAAGGACTCATCTCCGCTTTCGCCCCAATCGGTGCTAAACTCTCTGATAGCGATGGCAAAGTCTT